>JAAYZI010000275.1 GCA_012514925.1 Deltaproteobacteria bacterium
CAGCACGCTCAGCGGCAACAGCCCGAGCAGCCCTAGGCCCAACACGAAAGATGGGTGCACATTGCTCCAGAGCGCAAATATAAGTGGCAAGCCCACCGCCGCATAGCGGAAAGAAGTCGCAGCCTGCGCTCCACTTGCGCTTTTAAGGGCGTGGTAAAGCACATACACAAACCCAGTCACCGCCGCAAAAAGAGGGAAGCTAAGCATGACTGGACGCATAATAAAGTGTAGCTGTCCGATCTTGAAAGCGTATATGGCGGCCAGAGAAGCGGCTATATATGAGCCTGAAAGCCTTGCCAAAACCCCGTATAAAATAGCGGCATAAGTCAAAAGATAAATTAGCGTCAGAGACGCATAGACCATGGGCCAAGAGCCGCTTTTAAAAAGGGCGTACAGAAAAGTTGAACCCAACCACTGGTCCGCCACCCATGGCCGTGGGGAGCTGGAAGCAAGAAACGAATCAACTCTTGGAATTTCACCGGTACTAAAGACGTGCTGTCCGGTGGAAAGATGCCAACCTACCCCTGGGTCTTGGGCGAAGTTCTGCATCTGCACCAAGACTAAAGAGAGAAAGGCTATCAGCACTAAACAATCCTGAATGCCGATTGTGGGGAGACTTGCGGGGCGGACTTGAGCGGCCATTCCGGCTATTCCAGCCAAACTTTAATTCTCTGCACTACAGCCCCGGCGGTAAAGCCGTACTCCGCCGCCAACTTCTCGGCCGGAGCGGACGCTCCGAACTGGTCGCGACCAATCAGGAGCGCGTCGCTCCCCACAACTCCCGCCCATCCCACGGTGGAGCCTGCCTCAATCACCACTTTTTTACTCTGGGGCGGGATCAAGGCTTTTTGCCAATCGGACCCCTGTTCCTGATAGAGTTCCAGACAGGGCATCGAGACCACCCTAACCGCCTGGCCCTCAGCCGACAAAATAGCAGCAGCCTCAAGCGCCAATGAAACCTCACTGCCGCTTGCCACTAGCACCACATCGTCTGCCTCTCCACCACTTACGATATAGGCGCCACGTAAGATCTCGTCTGGGTTAAAGCCGCTTTCACGATTAAGCGGCGGCAAGTTTTGACGGGTAAAGAGCAGGGCGCTGGGGCGATCCTTTATGGTAAGCGCAGCGAAATAGCACATCGCTGTTTCAACTCCATCCGCCGGGCGGAAAACATAGAGACCAGGAATTGTGCGTAACCCCCAAATCTGCTCGATCGGCTGGTGGGTTGGTCCATCCTCCCCCACCCAAAAGCTGTCATGCGTAAAGATAAAAAGCGTCTGCAGATGGGAGAGCGCCGCCAATCTAAGCGGCGGCCGCATATAATCGGCAAATACCAAAAACGTGGCCGTATAGGGAATCCACGCGCGTGTATACGCCAAGCCGTTGGCAATCGCCCCCATAGCATGTTCTCTTACGCCAAAGCGAATATTTCGGCCGCCGAAATCTTCAGCCTGCACATCTGTTGCGCCCTTAATCAAAGTTTTATTCGAGGGTTCCAGGTCGGCTGAACCGCCTATCAAGGCCGGAACATGCTTGGCCAGAACTTGTAGCGCCTTACCGGAGATGTTGCGGGTGGCGTCCGGCTTCGCTTCAGATAGGGCCGCAAGCAAGTCTTGTTTTAGCGCGCTCGGCAGTTCACGCTTAAGCTGCTGACCCAGCGCCAAAGCCTGCTGCGGCGATTCTTTGCTCCAAGTTGCATACTCAGCTTGCCACTGCTGGTAAAGCTGAACCTTCTCAGCTACCCGCTGTCGGCAAAATTCGCTCACCTCCGTCGGCACACTAAAGGGCGCCTCCGTCCACCCTAAAGCCGCGCGGGTAAGCGCCAGCTCTGCGGCACCCAGGGGCGCTCCATGCACATCCGCACTGCCGCCCTTATTGGGGCTGCCTTTGCCGATAGTGGTGCGCGCACAGATCAAGCTCGGCCGTGCGCTCTCGCTAATCGCAGCGTCCAAAGCCGACGCTAGCGCAGCCGGGTCGTGTCCATCCACCGATTGCACGTGCCAACCCTGCGCCTCGAAGCGTTTGGGCACATCTTCGGTGAAAGTCAGGGCTGTGCTTCCCCCGATTGAGATATGATTGTCGTCGTAAAGATAAACGATGTTGCCCAGCCCCAAATGCCCAGCAAGCGATGCAGCCTCAAAAGAGACGCCCTCCATCAGGTCACCATCGCTTACAATTCCAAAAACACGTCGCTCAAAAAGTTGGCAGCCATAGCGCTGCGCCAGCAGCTTGGCGGAAAGCGCCATGCCAACTCCGTTTGCAAACCCTTGCCCGAGAGGTCCGGTGCTGGTGTCGACCCCCGGAGTGAGGCCGAACTCAGGGTGACCCGGAGTTACGCTACCCCACTGACGGAAAGCCTCCAACTGCGACATTGGTAGAGCAAAGCCGAAAAGGTGTAGCAGAGAGTAAAGCAGCGCCGAACCGTGTCCGGCTGAGAGCACAAAACGATCACGACCCAGCCAGTCCGGCTGTTCAGGATTGAAGCGCAAATAGTAAGACCAAAGCACCGCCGCCATATCGGCGCTGCCCATCGGCATACCAGGATGACCACTGGCGGCCTTTTCCACCACCTCGGCCGAAAGAACTCTCAGAGTGGTCGCAAGCTTATCAATTCCACGCAGATCGATCTTCATAGGAAACTCTCACCATCAAGAAATTCTTATCAGTACCATTTATAACATACTGAACACATTGCACTATAACGAAATCGGTAAGTTGTCCAACCTCTTCAGTGTGTTATAAATGGTACTGATAAGAATTTTCAGTTGTTCAACATTTTCAACGTGTTACAAATGGTACTGACAAGAATTTTGTTTGTAGTAAAGGGAGTTTTCAGCTAAAAATTTGCGGACTTCCTCCGCAAACCACTCGGGGTGTTCAATCATGGGAGCGTGGCCGCAATTTTTGATGGTAACGAGCTTGGAATTGGGAATGTTTTTATGGAACGCCTCCGCTATCTTCATGGTGGTAACTTCATCGTCTTCACCCCACAGCAGTAATGTCGGCGCCTGAATAAACTTCAGGGAGTTAAGTAAATTATCCTTCTTGGCGCTGCGCGCTGCATGAATCAAGTTCAGGTAATTAACCCGGCTAGACAGGATATCTAAAACCTCACTGATCCTCTCCTCGGTAACAAAGCGATCATTGTAAAAAACCCGGCCCATGTGCTCTCGGATGTACTCACGGCTCGGACGCACCGGCAGATTATCTACCAAGTGTTCATACAACCCACTCGTTCCAGAAAGGATCAAACAATCTACACTCTGGGGCGAAGCCAGCGCCATCCGCAGCGCCACATGGCCACCTAAAGAGTTCCCGCAAAGACTAACAGGCTGCAACTCCCTGATGCGCAAAAAACACTCAGTGTATGCAGCCAAAGACTTCACTCGCACCTCGGAGCGATGCCCGGTGAGGAGGGGGAACTGCAGCGCTATCACCCTGCTGAACTCCCCAAAGACCGGGAAAACCCCCTCCCAATTGGATACCGCTCCAAACAGGCCATGCAACAGAAGCATGTAGGGTCCCGTCTCTCCTAGTTCGTTAGTAGAAAACTCTGGAACCCTTCGCTCCTTAAGCCATAGCGGACAGCCACCGCCCATGCGCACAGCTACTTTGTAAATTTCATCTATTACTGCTTTTTCGGTAGCTTCCATATATGGCTTCACGAAACGAAGTTATGGGCCTTATGCCTTCCCCCGGCATAGCTTAATAGTCCGTTTATAAGTCCAGTTCAAGCCTGTGCGCGTTCTCCTTAATTAAACGGTAACGAGCGGCAGTATCTTTTCCAAATAAATCCAGTAACATAGCCTCGGTATCGGCCTCGTCATCAACTTTCACTCTAAGTAAAGTGCGAGTCTTGGGGTTCAAACTGGTCTCCCAAAGCATCTCTGGATTCATCTCACCTAGACCTTTAAAACGAGTTACATGTACCTTGGCTTTACCCGCTCTCTTCTTTAGGACCTTATCTTTTTCCTCGTCCGAGTACGCCCACAGAACTTCCTCCTTAGCGCCGCTTCCAAGCTTTATGCGGTAAAGCGGTGAGAGCGCAAGATAGATATGTCCACCGTCAATCAATGCGCGCATGTGTTTATAAAAAAAGGCCATCAGTAAAGAAGCGATATGCATGCCATCAGAATCAGCATCGGTTAGCACCACCACCTTGCCGTAACGCAATCGGCTGACCTCCAGCTGCGGCCCCATACCACACCCCAATACAGACACCAAATCATTAAATTCACGGTTGTCCTGGAGTTTTGCCAAAGGCGAGGCAATAGTGTTTAGCACCTTACCCCGCAGCGGAAAAATAGCCTGGGTATTTCGATCCCTCCCCTGCTTGGCGCTACCGCCGGCGGAATCGCCTTCTACGATAAAAATCTCGGAGTTCTCAGAACTATTAGAGGAACAATCCGCCAGCTTGCCCGGCAGATTAAGGCGTCGACTGAGGCCGACTTTACGGGAAACACCCTGGGAGGCGCTGCGCGCCGCCATGCGCGCCTTAGCGGCCAAAACCACCCTTTCTACAATCAGCGCCGCTGCATTCGGCTTGGAATTAAGCACGTTTTCAAAGCTGCGCGCTAACGCCTCAACAGGTGCCAGGATTTCAGGATTATTCAAACGATCCTTAGTTTGCCCCTGAAACTGCAGCTGCGAGACCGCGCCTGGCACATTTACCGATAACACCGCTATCAACCCTTCTCGCATGTCATCAGAGGAAACTTTGACGCCCTTTGGCAAGAGGTCGTGCACCGCTAGATAATTTCTAAGCGCCTTGCACAGTCCAGACTTGAAACCATCCTCATGCGTGCCACCCTCACGGGTAGGAATGCCGTTTACATATGAGAGCATCCGCTCCTTAGTGGATTCCGTCCAGCAAAAAGAAGCCTCAATCTTAATGCCGTTGGCGCGGTCCAATACAAAACTCTCGCCTCCTAACGCCTCCTGACCATGCTTTGTCAACAAGCTCTGCAAAAAAGCTTGCAACCCCTGCTCGTAACAGAAGTCCTGCTTTTTACCTGAGACCTCATCCGTAAAACTCAGGATCAACCCTCGGTTGAGAAATGCTTTCTCCTGGATGATATTTTCCAGAAGTTCACTTGAAAAGCGAGTTTCCTTAAATATCTCCGGATCCGGGCGAAAAAAAATCCGGGTGCCGTGGGCCTTACTGGGCTTGCCGCGCTTAAGCCCTGAAACCGGCTTGCCACGCGCAAAATTCTGGCTCCAGACATAACCGTCCCGCCAAACTGTGACTTCAAGCTCTTGCGAGAGAGCGTTCACCACAGAAGCCCCCACCCCATGCAGGCCACCCGCCGAAAAATAACTACGGTCCGAAAACTTTCCACCCGAGTGAAGCGTGGTAAATATAATTTCCAGAGCCGACTTCTTGAACTTAGGGTGCTTATCAACCGGGATACCACGGCCATTATCCTGAATTGTGATGCTCTCTCCGTCGGCGTGCAGCTTGACGTCGATCTGATTGGCGTAGCCATTCATAACTTCGTCAATGCCGTTGTCCAAAATCTCTTGCACCAGATGATGCAAGCCATGTTCCTGATCCGTTCCTCCGATATACATGGCCGGACGTTTACGCACCGGATCTAAGCCCTCTAGAACCTCTATGTCAGCAGCGTTATAAGCCCCCGCACGCACCATAAATTAACCTCTCTTAACAGCTAGCACCTCAACCCGCTCCAAAACCTTGCGGCCCTTCAAACCGCGATGGCTGATCGGCAGATCCGAGCTCTCGAGCTCGCGTTTCTGCCCGGCTTTGGTTTGAAAAACAAATTTTGCCTTGCCCTCAAAGGAAACTGCGCCCACCACAGCATCATCCCCTTTGATGCTCATGATTTTAACCCCCATTGCGCCACGCCCGCGCACCGGGATCTCCGCGCGCTTTAGCCCCAGCCCAAATCCGCGCGCGCTAAAAATCGCAATTTTAGCTCCTAAATTAGCGGCCACCACCAGCTCGTCCCCGTCCTTTAACTTCATTACACGTTTGCCGCTGCGCTTGGTAGCTTCCAGCTCGTCAAGCTTCATCGAATAGCCCATGCCAAGCTTGCTTAGCAGCACCAGCTGCGAGCCCTCCTGCGCCAACAGTTCCAGCTGCTGCGGAGCCTCCGCGCCCGACTCTGCCTTTAAGCCAAAGCACGCGATAATCCTTTCTCCATCTCTGAATTTCAAAAGTTTCTGCACCGGACTGCCGTAACCGCTGGATGATGGAAATTCAGAAACCCGCAGTTGATACATAAAGCCGCAGTTCGTAAAAAAGACCACCGTGTCTAAAGTTGTTAGCGGCAACGCTTCCAAAATCTCATCACCGTCCCGTAAGCGCGTTGAACCTAGTTCGTTGTTCTGGCGAATGCGTTTCAACCAGCCATCCTTAGTGATGATCGCGTAAACCTCCTCCTGCACTACATAAGCGGATTGGTCAAGCTCAATCTCGATGTACTCCTGCACAATTTTGCAGCGGCGGCGGTCACCGTACTTTTCTGCCAACTCCTCCAGCTCTTTCCGGACGATCCCAGCGATTTTTTTCTTATCTCCCAAAATCGCCGTAATCTCCTTGACACGCGCGCGCTTCTGCTTAAGCTCGCGCCGGATCTCTTCAATGTTAACCTTGGAGAGGTGGTAAATGCGCATGTCCACCACGGCAAACGACTGTAATTCGCTTAGTTTGAAACGCTTCTGCAATTTCTCAGCAGCATCCTGTCGGCCACTGCTCTGGCGCACGATGCGAATAGCTTCGTCGAGCTTATCAAAAATCTTTACAAACCCCTCAAGCAGATGCAGGCGGTCCTCGAGATTCTTTTTTTCAAAAATCAACCTCCGCTCCACAACCTGTTCGCGGAAATCTAAAAAATATTGCAGCATTTCTTTAAGCGACAGGAGCTGCGGACAGGGCGCCCCGCCAGCGGTCGGCACTAGTGCGGTTAGGTTTACGTTGAAATTGCTCTCGAGCGGGGTGTGCTTAAAAAGATAGGCCATAGCGGCTTCGGCATCCGCCTCAGGCGCAAGCTCCAATACCACACGCACCTTATCGGTGGATTCATCGCGCACATCTACAAGCTGCGGCACTTTCTTATCAATAATCAGCCCTGCGATCTTCTCCACGAGTTGAGCCTTATTAATGGCGTAAGGGATGGAGGTGATAATCAGGGCGCGCTTACCCCGTTTCTGATTCTCCAAGTCGTACTCGCCTCGCATGCGCACGGTGCCGCGCCCGGTCTTATACATTTCAGTCAACTCCTTACGAGAGTTTAGAATGCGGCAGCCGGTGGGGAAATCGGGACCCTGAATGAGCGTGCTTAAACGCTGCGCCGACACATCAGCGTCTTTTGAGAGCTCAACCAGAGCCTTAACGGTATCGCGCAAATTGTGGGGCGGAATGCTGGTGGCCATTCCCACCGCAATACCGCTGGCCCCATTTAGAAGCAGATTGGGCAAACGGCTCGGCAGCACCAGTGGCTCTTTTATGGTGGCATCAAAATTGTCAATAAAATCCACAGTTTCTTCGTTAATCTCACCCAGCACTTCCAAAGCTACCTCGGTCAGGCGCACCTCGGTGTAGCGGTAAGCTGCCGCGGAATCCCCATCCAACGATCCGAAATTTCCTTGACCATCTACCAAGGGATAACGTAGCGAAAAATCCTGGGCCATTCGCACGATGGCCTCGTAACAGGCCAGATCACTGTGCGGATGGAAGTGCGCCAGCACCTGCCCCACAACCGCAGCAGACTTTTTATGGCTGCCGCTAGGCTTTAAATTCAGCTCCTGGAGCATGGCGTAAAGGATGCGCCGCTGAACAGGCTTTAGCCCGTCGCGCACATCCGGCAAAGCTCGTTCCGACACTACACTGAGAGCGTAAGTCAAATAACGATCACGGGACTCTTTACTAAGGGACGTGTCTACTACTGTCATAAACCTGAAGGATACCACCTAATTCGGACAATTCCACTAGAGTTTCATTTTAAATAACCGTTGCAAGCCGACCCAGGTACCTGAAGATGCAAAAGATTTATGCAGACAGACCGGCGCACAGCTAAAAAGCTCTGAAGCCAAGGGTAGCAACCCTTCCCGGATTGCGCCAGACAGGATATAACCAAGGCTGCTTACAGACAAGTAGGTCAGACGATTTTCGGATGATTTTACATCGCTTTGATAAGACTGGACATCTAGGCAAAAATAAACATGGTAGAGATTAGTTTCTCGAAGAACGATTTCAGGGCCGCCTGCGCTACCGTTGAGAATTTAATCGGGGGGCTGCAACGCGTAATCAAGGGGCGGGATGACAGCATCCAGATGGTTATCGCCGCTCTACTGGCTGATGGGCATGTGCTTTTGGAGGATTATCCCGGATCCGGAAAGACCACTCTAACCAAAACCCTAGGCGGCCTGATCGAATACGACGGCCCACAAGACAACTCCCACATTCTGCCCTTCCGTCGTATTCAGTTTACGCCAGACATGCTGCCGGGTGACGTCTTAGGGGTAAATGTTTTTGAGCCAAAAAGCGGGCAGTTTAACTTTTTGCATGGACCTGTTTTTGCAAACGTTGTCCTAGCGGACGAAATCAACCGCACCGGCCCAAAGGTACAAGCTGCTTTTTTGGAATGCATGGCCGAAAAACAAGTTACGATCGACAACTTGACCTATCCGCTGGACAACCTCTTTTTCGTCATCGGGACCCAGAACCCGTTGGATATCGCCGGAACCTACCCACTGCCGCTGGTGCAACTTGATCGTTTCCTACTAAAAATTCCGATGTCGTACGTGGACAGCGAAACGGAGATCTCCATCTTGGAAAACCACCAAGATATCCAGCAGGCGGCGCTTCACGTCTCCGCCGTTTGCACACGCTCTGAAATTCTGCAGGCCCGTTCGGTTTGCGCCGCAGTCCATATCAGCCCCAATCTGCGTCGCGCCATCGTCAATATCGTGCAAGCCACCCGCGGCAATCCGCTATTGCAGTACGGCGCCTCTACCAGAGCCGCCATTATGTTGCAGGAAGCAACCAAGGCGTGGGCCCTCGTATCAGGCCGGGAGTATGCCTGCGAAGATGACCTAAAATTTATAGCGCCTTACGTACTACTTCACCGACTGCGCTTTCCAGGAAGCATCGGCGGTGCCGAAGAGGCGCTGCTTGAACTAATGGCCCCACATCTTGAGGAACTAGTCCAGCAGGGGCTTTGAAGGGACTTTGACCGGGTGGCCAATCAGCTAAATTTTACCGGTCCCATTTTTACAAACACACTTGATATTTTGATAGTTTCTGGGCATGATCCTTCTTGGGCGGATATTTCACCAAGCTTGGCGCAGCAAAAACCTGATGAAATATCCGGGTTGAATTGTTTTATTTTAGTGTCAGAGACTGTAGCCAATTAGAGGAGAAACTTTTTGAGAGGAACCTATAGAGGCGGCCGGGGTCGGCCCGGCGCGCGTGAAGTTCAAGAGACCTACCGAATCAACCGTAGAATCACAGCCCCTCAAGTTCGCGTGATCTCGTCTAGCGGGGAACAGCTAGGCATTATGCCGACAGCGCAGGCTCTGCAAATTGCCGAAGATGCGGACTTGGACCTGGTGGAAGTTTCCCCGAATGCGGACCCGCCAGTATGCAAGATTATCGATTACGGCAAATTAAGATATAAAGCTCAGAAGAAAGAGGCTGAGTCGAGGAAGAAACGCGCTGAGGTTGTGCTTAAAGAGCTGCGCATGCGCTACACCACCGATGTTGGAGACTTGGAGACCAAGCTTCGCCAAGCCCGCGAATTTCTAACGGAAGGCGATAAGGTCAAATTTTCGATGCGCTTTAGGGGACGAGAAATCGCGCATCTCGAACAGGGACGCGAGCGTTTGCTGGCAATCGCCGAGCGCTTGAAAGATCTGGCTACCATTGATGATCAGTCCAGATCCCCCGGCAGGCAGATCTATATCGTCCTCGCCCCAGTTAAAGCACAGAAATAAGCGGCTCTCCTTCTACAGTCATGAATTGCTCAAAGGAAATACCGGCTCGCGCCAGGCATCTGACCAGCCGCACCCTTCCAAAGCTAGTGTTTGAGGCTGAGCTGCCTGAACAGTTCATCCGTACATTGCCTGTGCAATCCCTCTATCTGGCGCTTAAACATAATGGGCTTAGCTCTTCGGCGGATCTTATAGCGGCTGCATCCGTGGAACAGTGCCGCTTGTTGATTGATTTTGATTGTTGGCAAAAAGACAGCTTTGTAGAAGAAAACTTCATGGAATGGCTCTCGCTTTGCGATGCAGACCAGAGCCTGGATTTGCTACACAAAATTATAAAGTGCATCGATCTGAAGCTAGTGGCGCTTATGATTTCGCGTTACGTGCAGATCCATGTCCACCAGGAACCTACAGACCCCTCGCCTGGCGAAGGTTTTTTTACTCCTGATCGTGGTTATACTTGGGTGAAAGTCAATACCACCGACTCCCACCGTCAATTCTTACTGGCACGCCTGCTGGCCGCTATCTTTGAGGCTAGTGCCGAAATATTCTACCAATTGATGAGCGTAAAGGGCATAGCCACAGCGACTGTCTTGGAAGAAGAGGCCTACCAGGACAAGCAGAAACGACTAGCGGCCGAGGGTATTCCTGATCGCGAGTATGCCCATGAAATCAATACCCCGCTTGAGCCCGCTGCCCTGCAGCATGAATTGGAGACTAAACATGAGAAAGCTGCGGTTGAGATGATTCCGGCAGTCCTACCCATGCTCTATGACACCGAAACCATCCAACCACTTGGCGAGGTGCTAAAGCACCTGGACTTAGAAGCTATCGAGCAGTTCGAATCTGAATTTACGCTGATTATGAACGCCGCCCTAGTGCGCTGGTCAATCGAAGTTTTTAATTACGAAGAAGTCACCAAACTCTCCTCCAAGGTAAAAGGAGCAATCAATTTGGCCTTAGAGCTGACACTTCAAAAAACCGGCATGGCGGCCCTGGAGATCTACCGGCATGCCGGGCTACAAAAGCTGTACGCTTGCGGCTTGAACTTGCTTTTTAGATTGCAAAAGCGCGCCCATAAATTTTCAGTCGAAACCCTGCAAGCCGCCGCATCAGAGGCTGCTACCTTTGCTATTGTGGCCGGGCTAAGACAAGCCCTGCCCGAGATGCCGAACTTCTTTCTGCCAGACGGAACCCTTAAAGCGGATCCAAGCGGAGTGCTGGCAAAGGGCTACAAAGCCATCGAACACTTAACTGAATGGGAGAGCCTGCAGCGCTTTTTAGATCAGCAAAACGGACCTCCCACGCAAAATACTCACTGAGCAGCAAATCCAGCGTGCGGATTGTGGTGAACTTGGTGAGTATCGGATACCGTATCCGTCCACATGAATATTACTTTCTCTGGAGAAAGTAATATGTAAGTAAAATTAACTCCGCGCCGAAGTGAAATTTTACCGCCCAGGCTGAAAACAAAATTGCATGATCAATTCCACGCGTAAGCGGTCACCCTCTCTTATTTACCCTTCTTGGCTGGCGTATCCGACGACGACTCTTCCTTGCCCTTCTTGGACGCCTGGTCTTGACCCTCTTCTTTTGCTTCTTCAGTTTGGAGGCACTTTATCTCTGAGACAACGGGCTCTAGGCACTGCCCCTGCTGAGACTTGCAATCAGCGTTGATCGCCTCCTCAAGTGATTTACGCGCGCTAAATCCAAGCTTGGCTAAAAGCGACGACTCGGCCGCAAACTTAGCAGAAATGCAGCCAGACAGGTTCTCATGTTGCCGCATACATGCATCGCGGGCACGCACCTTCTCGCTGTCAGCCAACCTCGAAACCTGAACCTTGGCCGCTTCCATATCGGCGGCGTTCCCAGCCACATTAATAAAGAACACAGACTGAGGCTCACCGCCCTCCTTCTTCCACTGGTAACTTACGCTGGCCACACAAGAAAAATCCGCAAGGCCAGGCAGAGCCGTAAACGTAAAAATCATAAGGGCAAGCAGATATTTATCCATATACTCTAATGACTCCTCCCCACACCTAATACAGGAAACCTCACTACAAACCCGTATCTAGCTGTTTATTTAGCCTAAAACGGCAAGCAGCCGCATTATACGGAATGCTCCCACCTCAAACAACGGGAAGGTATCCGTTTGCATGAATATTACTTTCTCCGGAGAAAGTGGAATTTTACCGCCCAGGCTAAAAACAAAATTGCATGATCAATTCCACGCGTAAACGGTTACGTCTAATGAAAATCAGCAAATAGTGCAGTTACCGTGAATTAATTACCTCTTGCTTCGTCATTCATACGCAACTCAAGTAGGGCTATGTAAATCGGGGAAGGTTAATTTTATGAATAATGGTAGCAACTTGCCTGTTCCAACAATTGATGAAGACGCTTACAATCTTTTTGACATTCCGAACCTGACAGGGACCGCTGAAAGGAATCTTCTGATGGCAGTGCTTGAAAGGGCTATCAGGGACTACGTGGGAAACTGCAGCGAGGAAGCGGAATCGGCCCGAGAGTGGCTCTTCGACCTTGAGGGCACCACTCATGACATTTTTAGCTTCGCCTGGCTGTGCCACCAACTGGATTTACAGCCTATGAAAGTGCTCTCTAAGATATCAAAGATGCCCAAACGCGGCGAAAACCGCGTTGCGCCCTGGTACTTTATGAAAGCAGTTCCGGCTTGATGGTATGGCTTTAAGTTTTAACACGACTATTTAATAAACAATTTCTCTCCCTAACACTAAAATAAACATTGTACCGCCACCCCTGCCAACCGACGCGCTGGCGGGGGTGGTTTTTTTTATGTAGCAGGTCATTCCCATCCGCCTACCTGGAAGATTCGTTTTTAGCCTGCCTAACACATTGAATTGATTGACCGTACGGCCCAGGCGTGACCTTTAGTAATATCCCAAGTGAGCCGATAGCATACATTAGGGGCGCTGGCCGTCTCGAAACCTTTTGTATACAGGCAGATATGCCCGCTGATTTCGACAAATTAAGGACCACCCTACCGGGCGTACCTCGCGAAAGCATCTACGGTGAAGGAAGTGGAGTTCCTAGCGGAAACCCCCTCAGCCTGTACTTCCCCTGCAATGAAATAATCTGGAACGAAGCTCGGCGTTTGGTTCCAGACCGCTCTGTCAGACTTGAAGATATTGCTACCTGCTGCGCGCAAGACCCTGTTATCGGTATTGAACTGTTGCGTATTTCTAACGCCATGTATTTTGCAGGTGGCCGAACTCCAATCACAACCATCAAAACTGCCATCGTACGACTAGGCCATGATGTCGTTTTACAAACCCTGAACGAACTGGCCTTACGCCCCCCATTTGAAAACGAAGAGGTGCGACACTGGTTTGAAATCTATCGCAACAAGTGCAAACGAAACTCGATTATTTCCCGAATTCTGGCCGAAGCGGTTTCACGCAATCTCAGCGACGACTGCCAATCTGCCGGGCTTTTTATCTGCGTAGGAGAGATGCTGGCTGTGGCGCACTTTCGGGAGAAATATGTGCAACTGGCAGAAGAGCACTCGCGAGGAGGAGTTAATTACTACCTGGGGCAGAAATTCCGCTTTGACGTTGAACAGATGGGGCTAAAATATCTTCGTAAAAACGGTTTGCCAGAAGCTTTGCTTTTCGCAATCGACCGTGAAGCTCAGGTAAGAAGCCCCGACCGCGCTGTTTTACGCCCTCTCTGTATGGCTGCTTCTGAAATGCTAGACGCTTTTGATGCGAATCGTTGGGAAAAGTTGGCGCCCGGACGCACGCTACCACCCAAAAGCAGCTTGCGTTTATTGCAAATGAACGATTCACAGTACCTTAAGGTGTACGAACGAGTAGCGGAGTATCTCTTTTCCGAACGTTTGGCCGAAGAACGGCGGCGCAAAGAAGAGTTTCAAAAACACGTTTTGAAACAAGACCCGGAGCAGGGTTCGCCGGAAGACTCTGACAAAGACTCGGAAGTAGCGTGGAAAGATAAGACAGACCACAACGCCGACGACTGGCATGCAGATCTCGCCAACCTTCTTCAGGGTGGGGCTCAGCCTGATCCACACCAGGAAGTTAAAACCCACAGCGAGGACCAGGAGCCGGGTGACACGCACGAACCTCAGTTTCCAAAAAATCTGGCGGATAACTTCAGCTTGTCTCACAACAGCCAGAAGGTGGCTCCGCGCGTTGAAAGTCCTCGGGCGATTCGCCCTCCACCCCAACTGCGCACTTCGCGCGGCAATGAGGTAGTGGAGGTCCTTAGCGACCTGGTTCAGGCCGCGAAAAACAGCGAGGAGCTGCTGACGGATCTATTGGAGCGCCTAATCACCGAAGGTCCATTTGAAAAAAGCGCTCTCATAGTTGTGTCGAAAGACCGCCAATACGCGATTGTAGTGGCAGCGCGCGGGCCAAACATCGGAAATGGGCAAAAGCTATCGTTAGACGATCCGCTCTCTCCATTAGCGCGGAGCTTTTCAAAGGTGCAATCCTACGGCAACAAACGAAGCAAAGAGTCCCCCTTCGGCAGCCGAGCCTTTGCATTAGCGCCGCTTGACGCCGATCATGAAACCCCGGTGGTGCTCTATGCCGACTGCGGCAATAACGGCTCTATCACCTTTGAAGCCCGCCGAATCTTTCGCACCGTTGTAGATGTTTTAAATCAAAGACTGCCGACTATCCCCGGCGGAATTCCAATCGAAATAGACTACTGAGCAGTTTCTATCGCAATGCGTTTCACCACGCACTGCACACTGAATTTCACTTCGCGTTTTTGGAGTACAAATTAGTCTCTACCACAAATTTGCCGTACTCGACCGTAAATGGAGCCGTGATCACTGGTGCCTTGGAGAACTGACAAAGCTCTAGCTCTTGGCCTACGAGCATAACCGGAGTGGCCATATCGAATTTGTAGCCGATCTTCCCTAAAATCGCCTTGGCCCCACCACAAATCATGTTAGTCAGCTCGCCTACTGCATCCACCACATCCGGCGTAATGTCAGTCATCTTCTCACCGAGCATGCTAGAGACAATCCCCAAAATGGATTCCTTATCGAAGCTGAGAATTAAATTACCAGCTAAATCCTGGCTTGCCATGCCGATTATTCCATTGACAAGCCCCCATACACGAATCCCCTTCTTTAAGCTTGCCTTACCCATTACAACCTTGGTAGAAGCCATGGTTTCAATTACATTTATGGTAGATTCTAAAATTGGGTTTATAAATTCAGCTTTCACTATGCTTCCTACAGGTATAAAACATTTTCAGTAACCGTTCAGGGGTGACCACTTTTTTCATGATAATTGCACTGGTAACACAGTGTAATCACCTAATTTATTATTCATGCAAACGGATACCATTTCCACTGTGCGCGTGAGTATATCTCAACCTTTGAGTTTTCTCCAGGATAAGATTTCAGGGCTACTATTTCAAGCTGTAATTTCAGGGCTGTGGTTTCGTCCCTCAGAGCGCGCGACCATTCCTAGCAAAATATTCAGTAGTGTGGCGGATGTCGGCAACATTCGGCGTTCTATAGACGTTCTTTCCGCAGGATCAGATAGAACAGGTCGCCGCTATCATAAATAGCGCGGGCCATCCGTTCGGCCTCCGGGCCGGTGCCCATAAACAGATCCGCGCGGCCACTGCCCTGAATAGCGCCACCGCTATCTTGATCTAAAACGAGCATCTGTGATCGCGCCAACTGCACTCCTTTCCCCGGAACCAGACGCGGCAAATTGGCCCGTGCGATCGCAAGCGCTCCCGGTGGCAATCGGCCTTTATCCGTGGCAACCGACCAACGCGCCATAACCGGCACGCCCAAACTACCAATCGGCTCCGAAGAGACCTTAGGTTCAAAGAAGATGAAGCGATTGTTCCAAGCCAGACAGCGATCCAATTCACGCGGATTAGTTCTGAAGAACTGCTCTATCGTCAGGCTGGCTGGCTTGCGCTCCAAGCATGAGTCCACAAATCCACGGAAGGGATAGTCGGTGGCCCCGGCAAATCCCACAGCCATCCGCCCGCCACCTACAAAATCCAAAAGAGCAGAACCCTGCACATGTATCATGAAAGCTTCGTAGCGACTCGCCAACCAAGCTAACTCGCGCCCCTTAAGCGGGCCACGAGGATTGCCAGTGCCGTCATACCCCTCCAAGCTTAAACGGGTTGGATGAGGCGCGCGCCACGAAGCAAAATTAGGTGG
The DNA here is from genome assembly GCA_012514925.1 of Deltaproteobacteria bacterium. Taxonomy (GTDB): domain Bacteria; phylum Bdellovibrionota_C; class UBA2361; order UBA2361; family JAAYZI01; genus JAAYZI01. The sequence goes on from JAAYZI010000275.1 coordinate 16,154, forward strand.
CCGACGGTAAATCGGATAACGAAACGTCGCGGTACGCACCCGGCTGGCGCGGTAGGTCGGCCGAAAATAGCCGGTGAAATGCACCCGACCGTAGCCGTCATGGCCACGGGGGCGATAAAGGCTAAACTCGGAGCGGAGTGTGTGACGGAACTCACGCTCCGTTCGGCTCGCAAGTAGCAGTTCGCGAAAACGCAGCAAACTGCGCCGCACCGCGGTAGCGGTGAATGGGGCAGCTTGGGCACGGGCATACGCCGCCTCCGCGGCGGGACTGTTCAGATAAGAGATGTTTTGCGCCAGAGCACTGGCGACTTCATGTTTGCGGTTCCACACATCCGCATCGAAGGGAGCGGTAAGCAAGGCCTGATCCCACTCTACCCGCACCAAGTCCGGAGGCGGTGCGGCGCTAAGCTCACCACTTAGGAGGAAGCCCAACCAAAACAAAACATGCTTAACCGTGTGAAACCTCATAACAAGTAGTGGTATACACCAATTATGCCGAGGAGTTCCACCCCCATAACGGATACCGGATACTAACGAGCTAAAAAAGATAGGAAGAATAAAAAGGCAGCCTGGGCTAGAGGGGTAGAAGGGGTAGAACGAGGACTAAAATAACCCCTGTAATAAGCGTCATCCCAAGCCCTACTTTTAGAAAGTCACGTGTCAAGTATCCGCCCGGTGCCATCACCAGCAGATTAGATTTACTGCTAAACGGCGTAAGAAACGCAATCGATGCTGAAAGCGCAATGCCCATCATCATGGTATGCGGGCTCACTTTTAGGTTTTGAGCCGCCTGCACTGCTAACGGCCCAAGAATCACTACCGCCACAGCACCGTCCAAAATCTGGCTAAGTACACTCGAAAGTAAACAAAAAACCAGAAGTAACAGGTACGGCCCGTACGGTCCCACCCAGGCTATAATATACTTCGCTCCTAGTCCGGCCAGCCCCGTGCTCTCAATCGCGGTCCCCAGCGGAAGCAACGCCGCTACCATAAACAGCACGCGCCACTCAATCTGATGGTAGACCTGCTCCATACTGGTCGCGCCACTAACCACCACCAAAAGCGCTGCCATAAAGGCCGCCACATGCACCGGCAACACCCCAAAGCCGCCTAATCCCACCATTAACGCTAAAGCTAACAAGACCCATGCGCCTTTAGCGGCTTTAACAGACACAGGCTCAATGCCGCTCATAGAGATGAAATTCGGATCTTCCGCCAGCAGATTAATCTTAGCTCTCGAGCCGTGCAGCAGCAGCGCATTCCCAAACTCGAGTTCCTCGCGTTCGAAATGAGCGCGCACCGGCCGCCCGTCCTTCCACACCGCCAGGACGTGAAGACCATACCTTTCCCTAAAATTAAGCTCACGTAAGGTTTTTCCGATCAAACGCGAACGCGGCGAAATCAGCACCTCCGCCGGGCCGCTCCCCTCGCCCTCAAGCTCAAGGTGCGCCGCTTCAGCCTGGACTTTCAGCTCGCCTAGCTCAGCCAACCTTCTTAGCCTTTCAAGCTCACCAGCCACCAACAGCTTATCACCGCAGTGGATCTCCTCCTCTCCTGCGGGCGCCAGCTGCAGCTGTCCCTGCCGCAAAATTCCAGCCACAGTAAGCCCGGCCACCTCTCCCAAGCCGACCTCGCTGAGACGCCGACCGAATAAGGGGGAGCCCTCCCGCGGCGTCAACGTAAACAAGCTCTCTTGCCAAAGCTTGTCGTACTCGGGCAGGATACAGCTCACGCTAAGACCCGCCTGCTTATGCAGCCGTTCCACATCCTGAACCTGCCCCAGAACATGCAGGCCATCTCCGTTTTGCAGCTTTAGGGTGGACAGATCGTGAAGGATAAGCTGTGAGGCGCGACTTACGGCCACCACCAAAAGCCCCGTCTGCTCATGGAATTTCAACTCCTGTAGTGTCCGCCCGCATGCCCCCTCTCCGCTTACGCGCGCCACTGCGCTGCGTTGAGACCCCTCCAAGAGCAAGCTTATCTCCCCTCCAGCGGGTTCGATGCGCACGCCCTCCAACCAGAGCAGCCGCTCAAACTCGTGCAACCGTCCGCCCACAATCAGCTCATCCTCAGCCACTAGTACCTGCTCAGGCCCGGGAAACATAATCTTTGCACCGCCGCGCTCGGCTGCCAAAACCCGCACTCCCAACACCCCGCCGAAATCTGTTTCTCCCAACGTCCTGCCGGAGAGCGCGGCACCAGCCGGAATCTTCACTCTAAAAATTCTTTCGTGCAGACGGTACAAAGCGGAGAGGCTCTTGGTGCCGCTGCCTCTCGGAACAGGGCTGCGCTCTGGTAAGAGAGCCCGCGCTGCCCACACTAAATAGGCTCCTCCGGCCACAGCCATAAGCGACCCCAATAAAGTGAAATCAAAGAAGCTAAATGGAGCCAACCCGCTCTCTCGTAAGACCTCGGAAGCTACCATGTTGGACGAAGTGCCGATCTCGGTCAGCATGCCGCCCAGCAACACGCCAAAAGCAAGCGGCATCATAAGGTACGAGGGCGAGAGCGCGGCTTGAGCCGCCAGCGCATTTACAACCGGTAGCAAAATCGCCACTGCGGCGATGTTGTTCATAAAAGCCGAGGTGCACACTGACAGAACAATAACGGCCAAGATTTTTAGAGAGGCATTATTGCCACTGCGGCGGTGCAACGCTTTGGCCAAGCGCGTGGTTAAACCCGTATGCTGCAACCCTGCACCGATAAAAAACGTCGAAAACATGGTAACTACGGCCGGAGAGGAAACACCCGAGAAGGCCTGCTCGCTCGTCACCAATCCACAGAGCAACAAAGCGGCAAGCCCTAAAAATGCGGTCAAATCGATCGAAAGTCGCGTGCCGAAAAAAAGTGCTACCATTACCAGCAGCACTACCACCAATATTAACTGTGAGGGATCCATATTCTTACAGGGATCCTCCACGTAACAGTGCTAACGTCTCTCTAAAGCGCGAAAGTGTTACTTCCCGTCCTAACGCTGCCATAGATTCAAAAAGAGGCGGAGATACTTTCTTGCCGGTTATTGCGATTCTAAGCACACCGTACACCGGCCCGGCCTTGAGGCCAAGCTCGGCCACTACCGCCTGCAGCGCCTCCTCTAGGGATTTCGGCTCGAACTCTGGCAGAGACGCTACAGCGTTTGTGGCCAACTCTAAAATACGAATGGCCGCTGCCTCGTCCACACCCTTACCCAGCATCGCTCCGAGGTCGCGTTCGATCTCGTTTTTAAAAAGAAAATCCACCATCCCCGGCAAATCCGAAAGCAGCTTGGTGCGCTCCTGAAGATGTGGCGCCAAAACCTCCCACTTAGCCAAGTCAAAGTTAAGACCGGCTTGTTCAATCAGAGGCCGTGCCAACTCTGTAAAACGCTGCGTTGAAAGAGCACGTATATAGACGCCGTTCATCCACAGCAGCTTCTCGATGTCAAACACGCCACCTGCTCTGTTTAGGCGTTCAAGTGAAAACTTGGAGATTAGCTCCTCCTTAGAAAAGACCTCTTGCTCTTCTCCTTCGCCTGGAGACCAGCCGATTAAAACCGAATAGTTCACAACTGCCTCCGGCAGATACCCTGCATCACGCCAAACGGTAAGCGCCTCAGCGCCGTGACGTTTTGCAAGCTTTTTGCCGTCCCGACCTAGCACCTGGGAGAGGTGGCAAAAAATCGGCGGGTCCCAACCAAAAGCCTCGTACAGCATAAGATGAATCGGCGTGGTGGCGAGCCACTCCTCTCCACGCATTACGTGCGTGATCTTCATGAGATGATCGTCTACCACACTCGCCAAATGATAAGTTGGAAAGCCATCGCTCTTAAGTAGCACCGTGTCCCTAAGAGACGGATTATCCCAATGGATCTCACCGCGCACGGCGTCATTTAAGGTCATAGAGATATTATCCGGAATTTTAAAACGCACCACATGCTTGGCATCAGACGAAACGTTGCGCTCTCGGCACCGTCCGCTATAACCAAGCGGGGCCTTGCGGGCGCTCTGCTCTTCGCGCTCTGCGGCCAACATCTCGGCGCTGCAATCGCAGCGGTAGGCATAACCCTTAGTAATCAACTCATCCGCATATTTTTTGTAGATGTCCTTGCGCTGGCTCTGCGCATAGGGCCCGGCTTGGCCGCCCCACATCGGCGCTTCCGGCCACCACTCCCCCATCTCTTTTAGCTCCTGCGGTCCCGGTCCCTCGTCAACGTCAATGCCTAACCACTGTAACATCTCTATTAGATAGCGCACCGATCCCGGCACGAGCCGCTCGCGGTCTGTATCATCAACCCGCACAATAAACTTTCCGCCCCAGCGCCTAGCCTGCAACCAAGCGTAAATCGCAGTTCGAAAATTTCCGATATGATGGAATCCGGTTGGGCTCGGCGCAAACCTGGTTCTTACCTCTTTCATAATCCAGCTCCGTTTTTATATCTTGGTTTTCTTGTTTTTAATCTAGCCCTCGCCTTCGAGCAGCCTACGCCACTCCTCTTCATTTATAACCGTCACGTTTAGCGCGCGCGCTTTCTCTAATTTAGAACCTGCATCCTCCCCGGACAACACATAGGCGGTTTTACGGCTGACTGCGGCAGCAACTTTGCCGCCCTCTGCCTCTATCAAGCGCTTAGCCTCATCTCGTGGGATGCTGAGCGTGCCGGTAATCACAAAGGTCTTGCCGTCAAGCCTGCCGACCTGCGCCTGAGGAGGGGGTAAGATAATAAATCCGCGCTCCCTAAGGCGCGTAATCATCGCCAGCTCCTCATCATTTTGTAAAAAAAGCGAGACTGCGCGCGCTGTCTCAGGCCCGATTTCAGGCACGTTTAAAAGATCCTCTTCTGTAATCTTCAAGAAATTCTCCAGACTCTGACAACGCCGCGCCAAAACAAGCGCAGTGCGCTCACCCACGTGGCGAATCCCCAACGCAAAGATAAAGCGATCCAAAGTGATGCGCTTTGAATGCTCTAGCGCATCCAAGAGGTTTTGGGCAGAAAGCTCAGCCATACGCGGCAGCGCCTCAAGCTGTTCGAAGTCCAGGGCGTACAAATCCGATATATCGTTAACTAAGCCTTGCTCCAAGAGCAACGCTACCATTTTCTTGCCGAGGCCCTCGATGTCAGCGGCATTTCGACTAGCAAAGTGCAAGATGCGCTGACCGCTCTTTGCAGGGCAGGACGGGTTCGAGCAGCGAGCCACCACCTCGCCTTCCGGCTTTACTACCGCCGTGCCACACTGGGGGCACTCGGTGGGAAAAACAAAGGGGCGCTCGCCTCCGCTCCTAAGAGCAGGAAGACAAGCCACCACAGCCGGAATAACGTCCCCTTGACGGCGAACCACTACCGTATCCCCAATCAGAAGCCCTTTGCGCTCAATCTCTTCCTGATTATGAAGGGTCGCCCTGGTCACTATGACCCCACCGACTCCAACCGGCTCGAGCACTGCTACCGGGGTAAGCGCCCCAGTGCGTCCCACCTGAACCACGATATCTAAAAGCTTAGTGTGCTCCTCCACCGCCTCGAATTTTCCGGCAATTGCCCAGCGCGGTGAGCGCTGTCTAAAGCCAAGCCGTTCCTGCAACTCGTGCCTATTAACTTTAGCCACTATACCGTCCACCTCATACTCCAGGCTGGAGCGCCCGGCTGCGGCTGCGCGGTAGGCTTCAATTAAACCGGCGGTCCCCTGCGCCTTTCGCAGAAAGGGAGAGATACGAAAGCCCAACTCACTCACCCGCTGCATCGCCTCATAGTGAGTCTGGGACGGAGTCAACCCTACTGCTTGGCCCAAGGCGTAGGCGTAAAAAGTAAGCGGTCGTCTGGCCGTGACCCTAGGATCCAACTGCCTCAAACTTCCGGAAGCGGCGTTCCTTGGATTGGCAAAAGGCTCCTCGCCCTTGGCGATACGCTCGGCATTTAATTTTTCAAAGTCAGCTTTAAGAAAGACCACCTCACCGCGCACCTCCAGCAGCTCAGGAAGCCTCCCCTCTCCCCGCAGCTTAAGCGGAATTGATCTGATGGTTTTGATGTTGGAAGTAACATCTTCGCCCTGATAGCCGTCACCGCGAGTAGCGCCACCGGCCAAAATCCCATCCTGATACACTAGATTTACAGCTACGCCGTCAAATTTGTTTTCAACCGCATACTCAATGAGGCCTTCATTTTCCAGAAAGCGCATACAGCGCGCGTCAAACTCAGCCAGCTCTTCCTCGTTCATAGCGTTACTAAGGCTGAGCATAGGCACTGCATGGATGACACTTTTAAACTCCTCCAGAGCTGCGCCGCCCACGCGCTTGGTAGGAGAATCGGCGCGTTCAAGCTCCGGGTAGGCACGTTCAAGCTCTTCGAGCTCCCGAAAGCGCCGATCATACTCGGCGTCACTGATTTCAGGCTGGCCCAAAGTATAATAGAGGTAACTGTGGCGGTTTAAATCCTCCACCAAGGCGTTAAACTGCTCTCTGACGTTAAGCGCCGCATTCATTTCTTCCCCCCCGATTTTTTCCTCCTGGCGTCTTTACCCGGCTCCCTCAAGGCTTATTACACCTACCGCTGCTTAAATTTCCTTAACTCCCTGCGCGTTGCTTCGCTCAGGCTCAAATTCAGGTTCAGGATCAGGATCAGGTTCAGGATCGGATTTAGGATCGGGCGACTCTAGCAGCTCTTGCATAACCCGATCAAAGCGCTGTAGCACCGCCTCCCAATTGTAGCGCTCCCCCACATAGCGCCGCCCAGCCTGACCTAACTTGCAACGCAAGTCTGCATCATGGTGCAGCCGCCTTAGCACTCCGCAAAAATCCTCTTGTGACCCAAAGTACAACCCACCACCTGACTGTAAGACGTGATGACGGGTTACGGCGCAATCGGCATGTACCACCACGGTCACACCAAGCTGCCAAGCTTCCATGATTACTATCGAGAAAGATTCATTGACCGAAGGCTGACATAAGAAAAGAGCGTGCTTGATTAGACGTTTTTTATCCAACTCAGAAACATGGCTGAGATCAATAATGTCGCCGCGCGTTAAGGCGTCGGGCCGGTGCAAATCTTCAAACGAACCTCCTC
>JAAYZI010000276.1 GCA_012514925.1 Deltaproteobacteria bacterium
AGGGGTGAAAACACTTTAGGGGCGAAAACATTTTAGGAGTGAAAACACTCTAGGGGCGAAAACGCTATCCGTTCACATGAATATTACTTTCTCCAGAGAAAGTGAAATGAACTCCGCGTTATGATCAAACTCAGACTAGTACACCTTCGCTAACTTCCAAGTATATTGTCAATGATGTTATTAATGCCGCCTAGGGTTTGCTGAGGATCTCCTGGCGACAGGTCTTGAGACATTTGAAGGGCCAGCTCTACCTCGCCTGCTTGAGCCACCTGCCAAATCCGGGCGACCTGAAAGATCGGATAAGCTTTAAACACCTCCGCCATCCGGCTTAAATAGCGAGATCCCAAATTACCACCACAAATGCGATCATACTCTATGCAGCAGATCGTTGCATAGAGTGCAATGGCTTCAGGCATAAATTCACCCTGATCCAAGCCACGGTCGAGATACTGCAACGCTGTTCCTGCGGCTTGAGCAACGTAAGCCAGGTCTGCCCCACCCAACACTTTCGCCGCCCAGCTTAAATTTGGAATAAAGGCGAAGTGACGCATGCCGCTTGGCCGCTTCTCTAGGCTCTGCAACAGTTCTAGGATTACGCTAGCTCGATGTTTTGGAAGGTGACGCGCCATGATTGCTTCTCGACCGGCCGCACCGATAGCTCGGCAACGCGGAATATCTTGGAGCAAGCTGCGGATTATATCCGCCGCTTCTTCTACGTTATCTTTGCTATATAGCACCAACTCCTGGTCCGCCTTAAAAAGCTCTTCTAATCCGTTTGGACCCTTCTCTGTAAGGAGCAACGCGCCCGAAAGCATCCCCTCAAAGACGCGGAAATTAAGATCGCCTTTTACGGTTTGATTCACCACGATCTCGCTGTATGGAAAGATCTCCCAATAACTTCGGGTCATGACTTCAATTGGAACCAAAGCCTGTAACTTCTCAAAGAACTCCACCCTGGCCGGATTTAAACTGCGCTGCAAAGTGCCTACAAACACTGCGCCGTACTTCTTCTCTAAAGACGGCTCCATCATACGAGTGCCCCAAAGCGGCATCCACTCGGCTCTAACGCCGACCTCTTCAAAATAGTGCAGGTAATCGCGCTGCGCCACTAAAATGGCGTCGAAGACATGGCCTAGGTACTTGTGAACGTTGAAGTGATGATGAATATCGACCGAGTAAAAGAGGCTAGGGACCTCGCTGTCTTCCACTCCACTAATTAGAATCGGCGCGCTCTCGTCGTAGACTATAAGGCGGTCCGGCCTGAACCCCCCGGGCAACCTTGCTATCAGGTTGTGAATCGGCTCAAACGGCTGAGTCAATCGCACTTGCAGATGTTCGCGCACCCCACAGGTCAAAACCTCATGTCCTGCGGCCCTAAACTCATCGGCGAACCAATCCTGGTTAATTAGTAGCAGCTTCATGAAGCGCCTTTTAGATCGGAGCGCTACGGGATGCAGTCAGCCGCTCTTCAATCATTCCCTTTAATTCCAGAGCCTTTTCATGGTCGGGCACAAAAAGAGTAATCTTACCAACTTCCTCAAGGGCCTCTTGCAATTTATTCTGAGCAAAACAGCATCCTGCCAGTGAATACAGTAGCTCCAAATCAATCGGGTGATACTCGAGATAGGCGCGCAAGGCTCGCTCCACCTCTTCCAGGCGTCTGAGCGGGTATCCCACTTCAATCAGCCCAAGTAAAGCCCGCACATTCTCGGGATTCCGATCCAAAGCGGCGCGATAGTACTGCCAAGCCTCTTCATGATTACGATTCCACCCGGCACACAAACCTAGTCCGGCAAGCGGCACATCGTAATCGGGGTCTAAGCGGTTTGCCTCTAAAAAACACTCCTTGGCTTGATCAAGCTTATGAGCGGCGGCCGCTAACGCACCCTTCCCGCAAAGCGCGCGTGTGCAGGTTGGATCTTGCCTCAAAATATCTTCAATTATAATGCTCGCCTCCGGCATGCGCCCCTGCAGCATTTCGCACTCTGCCAGCAACAAACGGGCGTGTTGCACCTGCTCTTTTCGAGCTGTGACTTGATTTAGAATGTCTTTAACGCCGCTCTCTACTGATGAAAATTTGCGATTGCGCTTCTCCTCTTCCAACTCCGCTAACCTACGATCTAAAGCGTCAAAACACTGAGTTTTCGACTGCTGCGGGGCTGTGCCTCTGGAAGTTTGAGAAGGAGTCGGGGATCCCATGGAAGGCGCTGGACTTGCCGCTACTTCCTTACTCTCCTTTAACGCATTGATTAGCTGCTTGGCGGCGAGATGGTTTGGATCGGTTTTTAAGATCTCTTCGGCCAACTCCTCGGCCTGCTCAACACAACCTTGTTTATAAAGCGCCCCCGCCAGACAGTACTTCATATCCAGGTTTTCGGGGTGCTTGTCGACGTACTGTGTAAGGATTCTAGACACATCCTCGAAACGTCCGAGCTTGTAGGCGCATTCAATCAACTGCAACAAAGTCACAAGATGCTCGCTATCCTTTTCAAGCGCCGCTACAAATAGAACGTAAGCTCGCTCGGCAGCGCCGTCGTGCATCTCGCACATCCCCAACCCACTCAGAGTCCTGGCATCTGAAGCATCCAGAGCATGCGCGCGTTCAAAGTAGGCCTTGGCTTTGGACACATTGTTCTCCGCAAAGAACACGGCCCCACGTGCGCGAAGGGCTCTGACTGAGCACGGCATCATACGTTCGGCGCGTTCCAGCCATTCATGCGCCAAATTGTACTCTTTACGGCGCGCCGCCATCTCTCCCTGTTCCAATACTTCTTGGAATTTGGTTGCAGAGGCGTCCAAATCGTAGCCGCCGGGACTAGTCGAAACGGAAGGCTCTTCGGCTGTCGGCCTCTGGAAGGAGACGTCAATCACCTTCTCAGGAGCACTCTGCTTGTTACCCGCAATGACTTCACGGTAAGCATTATACGTTTGCTGCCCAGCCTGTTCCCAATTATAACGCATCGCAACCTCCTTTAAACCCGGCCGCACAGGAGCTTGATATGCGGTCGTTACAGCATTCAAAATCGAGGCTTCATCTGCAGGATTGCAGTAGTAAGCCTCACTCCCGAAATAATCCGGGGCGGTCCCCTGCCGGGTGGTCACCACCTGGCAGCCATACAAAGCGGCCTCCAAAGAAACCAAACCGGGCAGCTCATACCAACTTGGTAAGACATGAACGCGCGCGGCCCGGTAAGCTGCGGCCAACATCTCTTCAGATAAACGCCCTACTACCAGCGTTCTACCCTTGCGTTTGAACTGTCTAACGGCGCGATCATATTCGGGCTGATAGGTGAATCCACCTGCCGCCAGAACCAGCGGCAGCTCCGAATCTTCAAGGGCCTTAAGGAGCATAAGCTGATTTTTGCGGCTCTCTATCCGCCCAACGCAGAGCACAAAATCTTCCACCCCGAAGGTCGCCGTGAAATTCTGAGCATATCCCTCAACCCCAAGGTCGCACCCCAATGGCACCTCCCGGATCCTCGCCCTAGACCCATAATCACGCCTAAGCGCAGCACTTTCACTGGCGCCATTAGTGAGCAACGCAGCAGCGTGATCCACGGTCCAAGCATTGTCAAACCCGCCGCAACCCTGCACGCTACTCAAATCCGGGCGGTTGGCGGCGTACCATTGTCTGTCCTGGCCGCGCCCAACGTACTCCATAAGGAATTGAGCCGCTACCTGCGATTGGTTGTGAAATAAATTGACATCCTCGTAGAGTGTTGTGACAACGAAGGGCACTCCAGCCTGAAACGCGCGCTCGCCCTGGGATCGCAGCAAAGAGGACAACACAAAATTAAATAGGTGTACGATTTCAAAATCTTTTGGATTAGCGCTGTTCTCTAGATCAATCGTGACCTGCACCCCGCGCTTTCGCAAGGCCGCGGCGGTTTTCTCGATTACTACCGTATCTCCACCTCGTTGAGTGAAGGTGTTTGAACGATTCTGCATTAAAACCCGCAAAGGCTTTTCTACCAGGGTAATCTCAGCTGATGCGGCGCTTCGCTCCGGCTCACAGGCTTTTACAACAGCCGCAGCCACACGCTCGGATTCTTGCAAGCTCAAATGCTCCGAAGCGTTTTCACAGGAAACAAGCTCCAGCCGCTTGGATGGGGCACCCGCCTCTAAGAAGAAGCGTTGCTTAGCTTCCGCCAGGCACACTATTTTATCCGCCACCTCCGCTACAATCTCAGGCCGAACTCCGTACTCACTTGGATCGGAAGCTTGGCAGATAAGAATGCGGTGCCGACACTCCTCAAAAGCCCGCGACTCAAAAAGCGGCAGGGCAGGTCCCACCGAAACCAACACGTAGGGTCCCTGCTTACGCATGCGCTTTAGAATCGCAGAGATGTTATAGTCATGGCCGAGGTCCCAAACCTCTATGCCCTTGTGATCTACCTCCGGTCTACCTAGACGCGCGGCAACTACAACACGCTTTCCGGCGCTAACCAGAGACTCAGCCAGATTGAGTGTCGAATTTTCGGCAGCAGCGCCGGTCTGGCCCGTCTCCAGCATCTGATCCCTGTGAATTATTAAGTATATGTAATCGCTCATTAATTCAGTCCATAATACTTATCTTAGAGTAGCCTCTACCGGCATAACCGCCTGTTTGTGTTTAACTCTGCAAAGCGTAGGCCAGTTACTTTGTTTGATTGGAATGCACTGATATCACTGTTTATTTACGCCTGATTAAATGCCTCATTTATGACGCGTCAAATTCATGACTTGCGCATACAGTTAGGATTCAATTCCATGCGTGAACGGTCACAATTGCATTAACACGGAGTTACAGATAACATTAGGGAGCGCTTCGTATCTTTAAAAATATACTTTATTTACTGCTACTTACGGAGGCTTGTTGATTTTATGAAGGCCAATGATATCCGCCGCGGCGTAGTTATTATGTACAACAAAATCCCCCACCGTGTGCTTGAGTTTCACCACCATACTCCCGGCAATTTACGGGCGATGGTTCAAACTAAGCTGCGCAACCTACTAAACGGCACTCAAACTGAGGTGCGCTTCAGCTCCACGGAAGAAGTGGAAAGAGCGGACGTTATGACTTCTCCGGCCAGCTATCTCTATAGCGATAACGAAGGCTTCCATTTTCTTAACTCTGAAAATTATGAGCAGTTCGCTATACCAACAGAGATTTTGGGAGATGGGGTGTATTATTTGCAGGACGAAATGCAAGTCACGGTCACCTTTTACGAGGGCCAGCCAATTGGAATCGAGCTCCCAACCACGGTGGTGTTGACCGTAGTTGAGACTGAGCCAGAGCTGCGCGGCGCTACCGCCAGCAACTCCCCCAAACCCGCCAAAATGGATACGGGTCTGTCTGTAACCGTGCCGCCCTTTATCAAGGTCGGCGATAAGATCGTGGTCAATACAGAAGAAGGAAAGTATATAAGCCGCGCGGAGTGAGTGCGCGACTTCGTTCCAGGTCAGACCCCTACAACACGCCCTTAGTGCTTGGGATTTCGCTTGCCCCGTGTCGTCGCTGCGCCGCCATGCCCAGAGCCTTGCCGCAAGCCTTGAATACAGACTCGATTTTGTGATGGTCATTTTGCCCGTCGGCTTTGATATTTAGAGTGCATTTAGCACTGTCGCAAAAAGACCTAAAAAAGTGAGAAAACATCTCCGTGGGCACATCGCCTATCATTTCACGCCCGAACTTAAGTTCCCAAACCAGCCACGGCCTCCCACTTAAATCCAACGCAACCTGCGCCAGCGCGTCATCCATCGGCACCACAAAACCAAATCTCTCTATCCCGCGTTTATCCCCAAGAGCTTGCGCGAAGGCTTCTCCCAACGCCAAAGCCGTATCCTCAACGGTGTGATGCTCGTCCACATGCAAGTCGCCGCTAACCTCTACGCTAAGATCAAACCCGGAATGTCGACTCAACTGCTCCAGCATGTGATTCAGAAAGCCCAGCCCGCTTTGAATACGAGCGCGCCCACTGCCATCTAAATTGATCTTAACCCTAATCCAGGTCTCCTGGGTGTGGCGCAACACAATCGCCGTACGCTCCGACGCCCGAGGTTCCTGCCCTCTCAAAGGGCATCGTCCACCCAACTCTTCCAACGCAGCAAGCAGCTCCCTGTTCTCATCCGGCAGCCCCACCGAGATGCGCAAACAATTCTCACACCCCGGCATGTCGGAACGATCACGTACTACAATGCCGCGATCTAAAAGCCCTTGAAAAATACGTTTGGCGTCATTGAATCTAACCAGCAGAAAGTTTGCGTCCGAAGGAAAAACTTTATCGACCTCCGGCACCTGCTTCAACGCTTCGGCCAAGCGGTGCCGCTCCGCCACTAGCGCTTTTACCAACTCCTCTTTACGCGCCTCTTTAGCCAGCGCGCGCAGCGCCCACTCCTGGGCGAGGGAGCTCACATTATAAGTCGCCTTAATGCCTTCAAGCACCCGTACAATTGCAGGGTCAGCAAAGGCCATCCCCACTCGAATCCCCGCCAAGCCCCAAGCTTTGGAGAGCGTCTGCAACACCACTAAATTGCGATAGTTGCCGAGCTCCAGCAAGAAACTAGGTTGCTCCGAAAAATCAATATAGGCCTCATCCAACACCACCACCCCATCAAAGCTCTTTAATAGACTCTGGTTAGCCTCCCGTTTTAAAGAATTTCCGGTGGGGTTGTTAGGAGAGCAAAGAAAAATTATTTTGGAACCCTCCTCAAACACGCTTCGACAAGCCTCCAAATCCAGTTCAAATTCAGAGCCAAGCGGCGCGCTTTTACAAGCCACTCCGTTAATCCCTGCGCTAACGGCGTATATGCCGTAGGTCGGCGGTGTAATGATGATGCTGTCTCGGCCAGGCGCGCAAAAGGCTCGAATTAGGAGATCTATAGCCTCATCACTGCCGTTTCCGACAAAAACACTTTCGGGTGATACCCCCTTCATCTCGGAAAGTTTTTGTTTCAACAATCTGTGATGGGGGTCGGGGTAACGACTGTAACTAGGCCCCAACGCCGAGCCAAATGAATTTTCGTTGGCGTCTAAAAACACCAGCGCCTCTCCGCTGAAATCATCCCGCGCGCTGGTATAAGGCTTTAGCTCCAGCACTCCCGGCCTAAAAAGGCGCTCTATTTCGTTCATAATAACCGTTCACGCATGGAAAATCTACAAACATTGAGGCTGAAGCAAACTAATGCGGGGAAAAACCGGCGCATCTCCCCGTAGGCGAATCACCCTGGCCTCACAACACCATCTTTTCAATCGGCAACACCAAGATACCTTCGGCACCTGCCTGCTTTAGATTCTCGATGATACTCCAGAAGCAATCCTCATCAACCACTGAATGCACCGAACTCCACCCTTCGATCGCCAAAGGTAATACGGTCGGACTCTTGCAAGCGGGTAGCACTGCGAGGATCTGTTCGAGGCGCGCCGTCGGAGCATTTAGCAAGATGTACTTGGTGCGACTGGCACGCCGCACTGCCTGAATCCGGAAGCAGAGCCGCTGCAACAGATCGAGTTTTTCTTGCGGCAGCCCTGCGCGAACTGCCAACACCGCCTGAGATTGCATTACCGTCTCGATTTCGCGCAAGCCGTTTGCAACTAACGTGCTACCGGTACTGACTAAATCACAGATAGCGTCAGCCAAGCCGATACTCGGCGCGATCTCTACCGAACCGCTGATCTCATGAATCTCGGCGCTCATCCCCTTTTGGGCAAGATAGTCCCTCAAGATGCGGGGATAAGAAGTAGCTATACGTTTGCCGTCAAGGTCTTGCAAGCTCTGATAGGGAGAACCCTTGGAAGCAGCCAGAGCCAAACGGCAAGCTCCAAAGCCAAGCTCCTCGACCACATCTACTTTGGCGCCCCGCTCCCGTACAACATTCAAGCCCACGATCCCAGCGTCCACAACGCCATCTTCAACATAACCGGGGATATCATCGTCCCTCAAGAACAGAAACTCCATCGGGAAATTCTGTGACTCGGCCCGCAGCAATTTCGATCCGACGCTATTTTGGAAATCGATCCCGCACTCTTTTAACAGCCGCACCGACTCCTCACTTAAACGCCCAGACTTCTGCAACGCTAAACGAAACTTCACTTGCATAACCAAAACCCCCAAAAGCCGCAGATCTTAAACACGACGGTAGCGGTCATCAAAAATAGTTTTCCCGATTTCATGCTGCACCCGCTGATTTGCCGCCAAATGACGCAGGATTTTAAAGACCGTCTCGGTAGATTCCTGAGCCCCGATACCTGCGGCGACCTCCTCAACCGAGCAGCTCTGGGCAGCACTGCTATCCAGAAAGCTCAAGATCTTCATCTGTAATTCAAGCACTCGCCCGGCCGCTAGCTTACCAGCCTCAACGCCGGGCTGATGATAAGCATTCACGTTAATTAACGAAGCATATAACCCCACCGCGCGCTCAAACAGAGCTATTAAACGGCCTAAGGATGCTTCGTCCAACTTTTCCACTGTTATGGTCAGGCTCTCTCGGTCGCTCTCGTACAGCGCTGTGCGCGTGCCCTGATAGAACCCGGAAAGATAATCCCCCGCTGTGGCTTGCGGCTCCACCTCCTCCGTTGCGGCCACATAACCCTGAGGCAGGCTCTCGCCCTGAGAACGTGACAGCTGATCCGTCAAAACCTCGATAAACACCGCAAAGAAGTTGTTAAGGCCATCCCGCAGTTGCTGCACATAGGCGTGCTGGTCGGTCGATCCCTTGTTGCCGTACACCACGAGCCCCTGATGAACCACCTTCCCGCTGCGGTCTTCCCTCTTCCCTAAACTTTCCATAACTAACTGCTGCAAGTAACGGCTGAAAAGCTCTAAACGATCTTTATAAGGGAGAATGACCATGGCCTTTTCGCCTCGGCCGCCGCCGCTAATAAACCACATCAAAGCCATAAGAGCCGCCGGATTGCGGCGACAATCTTGCACGCGAGTGGCTTGATCCATCTGCCTGGCGCCACTTAAAAGCGCGTCGATATCCATGCCCTGCAGAGCCGCCGGTAAGAGTCCTACTGCGCTCCAAAGGCTAGTGCGTCCACCCACCCAGTCCCACATGGGGAAACGAGCCAACCAACCCTCTTCCAAAGCGGTCTTATCAAGGGCGCTGCCTGCTTGGGTAACCGCCACACATGCCTTGGCGAAATCTAGCCCTGCCGCGCGCCACGCCGCCTGGGCTATAAGTTGACCGTTACGAGTTTCCTTGGTACCGCCAGACTTGGAGATAACCACCACCATAGTTTCGGCTAAACAGGGTATGCTTGAAAGCACCATCTGCATACCGTCGGGGTCGGTATTATCAAAGAAAAAAAGCCGCATCTTATCGGCTCCGCCTCCAAGCGCCGCTCTTACAAACTGAGGCCCAAGCGCAGAACCCCCAATCCCTATCAGCAAAAGATTCTTGAAACGCTGACCCTTGGCCGCGCTGATTTTGCCGCTGTGTACATCAAGCACAAACTCTTTAAGTCTCTGCAAATTATTCTCGATTTCGCTCTTTATTTGGGGGGTCGGAGCAAGGCCCGCATCCCTCAACCAATAATGCCCCACCATGCGCCCCTCATCAGCATTTGCGATGGCGCCTTTTTCAAGCTCGGCCATCTCCGCCAAAGCGTCACGGAGCATGGGTTCATAAGAGCCTAACTGCTCCTGCCCCACATTCATCCGGCTGATGTCTAATCCGAAACCCTGGGATTGATCCCATAAGAACAGATCTTTAAAGCGCTGCCACGATGTTTGCTGCATAGACATGAACCCTCCTCGGTATATTTTCGAAATGTAAAGATAAAAGGCACCGACTCACTAGCACTGCCATCAGAAATAAACGTACGTTCGAAAAAAGCCCGGCCGATCTCTAGCCGGAAATGCATAAAATCACACTGCTACCACCCCGGCCACTCACTCCTCTATATCACACCTACGGCATGCCATGTTCCCGGAGATAAGTCTAGCAGCTCTGCACGTCCACCTAAAAGTAGATTAATCAACGCTCTGGGTACCGGGCTTACTAATTTACCC
>JAAYZI010000277.1 GCA_012514925.1 Deltaproteobacteria bacterium
ATAAAAGCCCAGGTTAGCAGAGCCTGCTTTTCTGGTGATGGCTCTTTAGATCAGGATTTTTGATCTAGTAGTGCTACGCAGCCGTTTGCATGAATATTACTTTCTCCAGAGAAAGTGAGATTAACTCCGCGTTACCGCCCAGGCTGAAAACAAAATTGCATGATCAATCTCCACGCATGAACAGTTACCGGATACCACATCTTATGCCCTGACATTCATTACCCTTACAAGCTCACGGGGATTATCCGCCGGGATAATCCTTCTACCACCACCACGCAGATACACAAGAACCACATGGCTTGTCATCGGCGTGTATATCCAACTTGAAACGAAACGGTTGGGCACAATTTGTACAGACTCAATTGAAGACAAATTCAAGCACCGCTGAAAAAGCCCAATGCCATAACTCAAACAAACCCGATCCAAATCCACCACTACTCGTACACAGTATACCAATGTCCAAAAAAACAAGATTAAGCCGCCCACCAGGAAGCGCCCAAAAGTCGCCTCAAACAAAACCAAACTAATTAACACCCCAAACTCAATCAAGGCGCACGCCGCCAGCAAAGGGACGCTGAAATAATTAGAATAATAGCGAAGGGCTTCGGGTTCTGTGACTGGACGCATATTACGCTGCAAAAATCCCTCCTTGGGCAGCGTAAATTCGGGGAAACAGCACGCCACCCTTTGTTACTGCTTCTTCTCGCATCAATTTGTACCTGTCTGTGTTCAATATGATAAACACCATCCTGACTAATCGAAGCTTTTATTAGACCCTGTCACACATGCGACAAGGCCAACATTAAGTCACACCAGACTGAATGACCTTACGTTTTATATGAAAAAAATCATACACTGTCTGTATGATCAACACATCTAATTACTAACACACCCCTATATGCCCCACAACGGGGATGCACTACCTCGCGCTTAGTGCTACACTGCCTTCTCACAGAGTCGGCTATTTAGCACCCCGGCCCGCTTCAACTTATACTTTTAGCCACTAAGCAGGAGCCTAAAATGAAAACCATTCTGAAAAATGCCCTAAAAGAAGCCATGAAAACTAAAGATAAAGTGCAACTGGATACTCTTCGCGCGCTATTAACCGCAATTCAGTACGAAGAGATCCGCAAAAAAAGTGAGGATCTCCCACCCGAAGATATCAATGCGATTATAAAAAATGAGATTAAGAAGCGACGCGAAACTATCGACTTTGCCGAGAAAGGCGGCCGGTCCGAGGCGCTCCCCCAACTTAAACAAGAAATTGAGATTTTGGAACGTTATCTTCCTAAGCAACTAAGCGCAGAAGAGCTAGAGACCATCCTGCTTGAAATGAAGAATTCAAACCCGACCCTAAATATGGGTGCCGCCATGAAACAGCTCAAAGAGAAACATGCCGGGCTATATGATGGAAAACTAGCAAGCGAACTTGCCAAACGGTTGTTAGGATAGGGCGGAAATGGCAACTGATTCTCCGGCCGTACCCGTTCACATGAATATTACTTTCTCTGGAGAAAGTGAAATTTTACCGCCCAGGCTGAAAACAAAATTACATGATCGATTGCATGATCAATTCCATGCGTGAACGGTTACCGGATCCCGGCTGTTATAGGCTTGAGGGGATGTAACACTACTTACCTCCTCTTAATCCTCACCATCACGGTCAAGGCGCGCGGCGTCCTTATTATTTTAATTCGCTTGCTCGGCAAAAGCTCGGTCCA
>JAAYZI010000278.1 GCA_012514925.1 Deltaproteobacteria bacterium
CACTTCAAGCGGTGCTCGAAGAACGAAAAGGAGATTACGAGTATCTGGATCTCGTAGGCGTTTAGCGATTCGATTTGTCTTGTGTGGGTCCTCAAAACCTAAGGCTGTTCTTGCCCCTCGATACGTATGTACCTGTATCTGAGCTCTTGTCCACGCGTAAACGGTTACCAGTTATCAAGGAAGAAACGCAGCCGCTAGGGCCGCGTTTCCTTTAGGTATGAGACGCTGGGGGTTACTTGGTGGTCGCCTTGTTGCCAAGCGGCGTGATTCCAGCCAAATCGCCAATTACGTTTACAAGCTCGGTTCCAGTCGGAACAACAATCTTTGCATTCTCGGCAAGGGAACGTTCAACCGCCTCGATGCGTCTAAGTACCTGCGCATTTCCGATGAAATAACGCTCCGCAGCCTCATTGACTAGCTTAATTGCCTCGGCCTCGCCCTCAGCCTGCAAGATCTTGCCCCTTTTGCTACCTTCCGCTATTTTGATTTGTGCTCGTCGCTCACCGTCCGCTTTAGTTTCAGCAGCAGTAGCATAATCAATCGCGGCAATCTTTTCATTTTCTGCCTTAACCACCCTATTCATGGTCTCTTGCACATCTCTAGGCGGGTCTATTTGCTTAAGTTCGGTGCGTACCACATCTATACCCCACATGGACGTTTCCTGGACCAAGGTCTTTAGTAGATCATCATTTATTTTCCCCCGTTCGCTATTTGCCGCCTTTAACGTCAAGGTACCGATTATATTTCTAAGCGTTGTGCGTGCCAGATTGACTATCTGCCAGGAATAATCATCAACGCTGTACTGAGACCTTTTTACGCTTTGCTCATCTGGCTGCACCTTAAAATATACCTGAGCATCAACAGTTGCGTTTAGATTATCGTTGGTGATGATTTCCTGTGGTTCAGCATCAACCATCTGTTCAGTAACGTTTACCTGATACATCTGATCAATGACAGGAATAATCCAATGAAAGCCCGGCTCTGCAAAGGCGCGATACTTACCAAGCCGCTCAATTAACCCACGATGGGTGGGACGTACGATGCGAATTCCTGCAAATATAAAACAAGAAACAATCAATAAAATAATAATAACCATATCTACTCCATCCTCAAAAAAAACCTTAAATCAAGCCAAAGCGGCCTGTTATCAAGTGTTACTTCAAGTATACACATATATGTGTATATTGTAAAGCACCATACATATAGTTTCAAAATACGATGTATTCATATATACTTAGTATTAGGAGGCCATATGCAAAAATCCAGGCGAGTAAATATCCTAATTGATGAGGCTCAGTACCGTAAAGTACACGAAGCAGGCTTAAATCTTTCAGGTTTGGTGCGCGACCTGATCACGGATCACTTTAGTCAACGCACTGTGGTCCTTTCAGTCCAAGCTTCTACACGGGCACTTTACGATCAAGCTATAAGCAATTTCGGAGTAACGGACAAAGATCTGGAGAAGTATTTTTTAGAAGCACTAGACCGTTTACTTCAAGTAAAAGCACAAAAAATTGAGAGTTTAAGAAAAGGTCTAAAGAGTGGGCGTGGTTAAGAGCCGACAAAGCGGCGACAGTTGTCGCGTAAGATGCAGGTACGTAGGATCGGAGAATTCAAAGTAAGAGTACAGCTTGACGTAATAAAAAAGACGGCTTAATGATGGCTGATAAACTGTTTGATCTTCAATCCCAACGAAGATTCAAAAGAAACCCTACCTTGCTTGGCTTTATGGCCAAAATTAAGGAAAATATCTATGCCACAAAGTAACCCAGGTAGTCCCAGCCCCACCCTTTACATTTTCGCTGGCCCAAACGGCGCAGGTAAATCCACTCTCGCGAATGCTCTGCTCCGTGTAAAAACCTTGGGACGGTTTATTAACGCCGATATTATTGCTCGTGGCTTAGATCTATCTTCCAGCGTAGGAGCCGAAGTCGCAGCGGGGAGGATTATGCTGGCAGCAATTAGTGATGCGATTAAAGCAGGTGAATCATTCGGCTTCGAGAGTACTTTGTCTGGCAAAATCTGGGCAAAATATATACGCGAGGCAAAAAGGCAAGGCTATACCGTGCACCTAATTTTCATTACGGTTAAAGATGTTGAGATTTGTTTGGACCGCATCACTGAGCGCATTAAGCTTGGAGGCCACAATGTTGCTCAGCCCACAGTAAGAAGACGGTTTAAGCGCTGTTCTGAGCTTTTTGTGCGGCTGTATAAGAGTATGGTAGACTGCTGGTACGTGTTTGATAATTCGGCAAAACAAGCAGTACCAATTGCTAAAAAAGAAAATAACAGAGAAATATTGATCGATCCCGTCGCATACAGGGAGATCTTCGGAAATGAATAAAAAATACGAAGTAAAAGATCCTCTCGTTCGCTCCTTATTGGAGCAGATTCCTAAGGTGCCGGAATATATTAAACAAGACAGGCAGCGCATCATTGACCAGGCAAATTTTGCACAGAGAGTCTTTGGCAAAGCTGTGGAAATTATACTTAGTGGCAGGGAGAATGCTAAGTTGCGCCAAGCCTAAAGAAGAAGATCAATAACAGTACTTGTAGTGTACACAACAGAGCTTAAAGCCAAACATCTGGACGACTCAAAAACAAAGGCACTCAGGCAGCAATTTTAAGTTTGAGCAATTTACTACTATCTTCATTGCTCATTTTTTCAATCAGCTCTTCAACCGGCATCTGACATTGCGCCCCTGAGTCTCTGTTGCGAACAGTAACCGTGTTGGATTCGACTTCATTTGCTCCAACAATCAGTAGATACGGAATACGCTGCATACGAGCTTCTCTGATCTTTTTCCCGATTTTATCTGATCTAAAATCCCCTTCGGCCCGCAAGCCTGCCTGCCGCAGGCGGTTTAAGAGACTGTTGCCAAATTCATTAAAGGTATCACTGATAGTGAGTATCTGCGCCTGTATTGGGGCAAGCCATAATGGAAATGCGCCCTCATAAAATTCTATTAAAAACGCAAGAGTCCGCTCTAAACATCCAATAGAACGATATGGATCACATTAAATGTTACCGAAAGGCGAAGGTGAACCTAGGTAGATAGGTCGTTGGATCATAATTCCATGTTACCGAAATAGGAGGTAGGAGCATGGAAGAAAGTGTAAAACGATTAACGCCAGCCTTCCAGGAAGAGAGCCGCAGGAATGACTGCGATTGCGTTGACATGGAGACGTTTTCCGTGCTGTGCTGCTGTCAAAATAAAGCGCGGACTTACGGGGCGCTGCTTTTGGTGAGTGATCACCTAAAGAAGAAGCCGTTTTATAGGATAGGACGCGAAACGATTCTGGGAAACAGCGCTTTGCTGCAAAAGATGGCGCTCGTTGCGCTTGAGAGCATAGAGCGGAGAGAGGTAGAAACGATTGGAGATGTGCGCGCAGGGTAAGGGGGCGAGATTGCCGCGATCAGTGGGAGGGAAGATATGATTTTATATGTCAGCCGTCATGCCAGAACGGAAGGGAATGCCGGAGGGGCGCTGCTTGGACGCAGCGATGAACCTCTTACAGCCCAGGGCATTGTGGAAGCAGAGAGGCTTGGACGCTGGCTCGCCGATCGAGGCATAGATCGCATCTTCTCTTCGCCGCAGCGGCGCGCCTACGAGACGGCGAAAATTGTGGCGCAATCTCTTCCGGGTCGGATTGAGGTTCGCACCGATGAGCGCCTGCGTGAAATGGATTTTGGCATATTTGAGGGATTGAACTTGGAAGAGATCGCCAAGCAGTTCCCTGAACTGCACCAGCAGCGCCGGCTGGACAAGCTGAATTTTACCATCCCCGAGGGCGAAAGCTATCAGCTGGTCTATGACCGCATGGTCTCTTTCCTGCGGGAACAAAGCGGGAAAAGCGCAACCCTGGTAATTACACATGGCACCGCACTTAAGCTGCTGCTGCTTGCGGTAACCTCCATGTCGCTTGCCGAAATTGAGTCGTTTCGATACGGCAATACTGCGCTGTTTGCCTTCGACTTGCCTGGGGACGAAAAGAATTTAAAAGGTAAAGTACTGCTTTTTAACAGCTTAGCCCATCTTGATGAGTCCAATGGATAGCCTGCTCGCATATAGCGGCGCGCACACCCTTGCCTGCGAAATCAGCGCCGCCCGCTTTTCTCATTTGGTGCTTAGCATCTCAAGCCTTATTTGCAAGCCGGAAAAGGAACGCTGCGGATATTGCAACTAGCCCAATCTGTCCGACACGGCGGCGCGGATGTTCGGTAAGGAAGCCGCTCAAGAAGTTTCCGCCGGAATCGCAGACCTGCTGATACGCGAGCTGCAATACTGGGCGGATCATTCCGATGCTGCCTCGCTTCCTTGTCCGGCCATGTATTTTTCAGGCAACTGGTCGCGCCTGGACTCCCGTGATTTGCAGAGAGTTTTTGAAAAGATTTACTCTTTGTTTAAGGTTGAATCCACTTTATGCGAAATGAATGCGACAGGAATTTTGGCATTTAGTCTAAGAGTCTATCAACCGGCATTTAAGGAACAAGCCGTAAAGCCTCTCCGTTTCAACGAGTGTCTGTCCCCGACCCCATTTTTTATCCTGCCCATTCGGCCGCAGGCTCAACCAAACGAAACACCTGCTGCGGGTGCTCGCTCTTCAGGACAGACCCGGCCAGGCATTCTTTGTGAAAGCCATGGGTCGTAGTTCCCGGTTGCTCTTTGAGTGATCGCAGAATATACTCACTTGGGCTTCTCATGCAGGAGTGAAATATGGAAAACTGTTCTTTTTGCAAAGTCATTTCGGGGAAATATCGAGCCAGTTTTTCCTATCGGGATGATACGCTTGCGGCGTTTCTTGATATACATCCCGTGAATGAGGGACATATGCTCATCGTTCCCGTCAAGCATGTCGAGCGCATATCACAGTTGGACCAAGAAACGGCCCGTTTAATGTTTGGTCTGGCGGCTCGTATCGCCGGAGCTGTTTATCGAAGCGGTCTGCCTTGCGAAGGGATCAACCTTATGCTTTCTGACGGCGAGGTGGCTGGACAGGAGGTGCCGCATTGTCATTTGCACGTTGTGCCCCGCCTGAGAGGAGATTCAATGGTCATAAAGCATAACTGCAGCGAATGGTCTGAAGACCATCGGGCAAGATTTGACGAGGTGGCCGCGTTAATCTCGAAGCGCCTTTAGCCGCTATAGCGAAGAATTTATCTATGACGATATGGACCACATTAAATGTTACCGAAAGGCGAAGGTGAACTTAGATAGATAGGGGGTCGTTGGATCATAATTCCATGTTACCGAAATAGGAGGTAGGAGCATGGAAGAAAGTGTAAAACGATATATTCTTGAATCCTTTAGAAAATAAAGGAAATTTTGCCATGACCTCTACGCAACTTGCTTAAGCTCTTTACGGATTGTCATCAACTTTGCCTTTCGCCACAAAGAGCGCTGCACTTTTACTTTCTCCAGAGAAAGTAAAAATATAGCTTCTGACTAATTGTAAGGGGTAATTACGATGCTACCAACAATCTTTATTCGCCATGGCCACACATCACGACTGCTTGACCAAAAGACCATCCTTGCAAAAATGCGTCCCCCACGAAGTCTAAAATATTAATGCCGAGGACCGGACTTGAACCGGTACAGGAGTTGCCCCCCGAGGGATTTTAAGCAGCCTGTGTCAACTGAAAGCGCAATCCAATCCACAATTTACAAAGCACTTTTCCAAATGAGAACAGAATGAGAATGGCTTTGCTTTCTCACTCAAACTCATGAAAGTTCACACACTTGATGGCCTACATTTTCCCGATGAGAAAATCAAGGTGAGCATGGAATGAGAAAATGCGCGCAATCAGCAGGCTTTCTTCTGTAAGCGAAATATCTTCAACGGCCCGCACCAATTAAAGAGTTGAAGATATCCTCATTAGCCTCAAACCAACGATAGAGGCGTAAACAACCCTTCAATCCGTCATCCACTGATTGAGCTTGTTCGTCATAGCTCCCCTGAAGATTGAGGATTGGCACCTGCAACCGAATTACAGCAGATTTGTTTGCCTGCGTTATCTTCATACCAGTATCGAGTTTCCCAGCCAAAGCGTCAGTCAGTTCGTGTACTCTCGTACCCCATCCAGCGATTTGGATGTCAGCGTTACCGTGCCGCATTTTGTGAACCAGCTTTATCCCAGCAAATAGCTTTGGTGCGCGGAAATAGACGAAACTTGAGGTTGCGGGCCTCCCAGTCGGCTCTTGCATTTGCAGAACCGAGGCGATTTCCTGACTTCGCTGCCAATATCGCTTCCACAGGGCAGTCACTGCCGCATCTTCTTTTAATTGCCATCCATACTTGGCGCGTTCAATTGCCTTGGTCAGTAAGGCGCATTTATAAGCTCGCCGCTCGCCTTCAATACGACTTCCTTTCAGCCAATCCAGAATATCTTCATAACAGAGAACAGCATCAAACTCTTCTTGCTCCTCAGTGCCTAAGTAACAAGAAGGGGCAACAAGACAAAGATAATAATCATCAGCGGCACCTTGGCGAACTTGTTCTTCGCCACGCTGACGATAACGCTCTTTTTGTAGTGGCTGAAAAGACGCGGAAACTTTGTTCTCTATGTGGATTATGATTGTAGAGCCACTATCAGTTCTGAGCTTCAGTGTCAGGTCGGATTCACCAGTTGCGTCACTGACGCCCCGCGAAGCCGCAGTCAACTCCACGGAAGAAAGATTAAGCCTCGCTGTGAACCAGTTTAGAAACTCAGG
>JAAYZI010000279.1 GCA_012514925.1 Deltaproteobacteria bacterium
CAGGAGTTTTCGGAGCACTCTTTCTGCTTGCTTTTATATTAATCAAGCGTGCCTTGAATCCCTACAAAGTTTGCAAGGCTCTCGTTAAAGTCCACATGCCCCGGCACCCAGATTGTGCTGTGGGTCGATTCGTGTAGGACTGTTTCTACGATGCTGGGCGCTGAGCGTTGTAAAGTTGTTGAGAGCACCGGATCGTTAAACCAGCCTAAAGTGCTGAAGGCTTCGGCGCCGCGTATGGAAGTTTCATACCCTTGATCTTGTAGCGCCGCAGCGGCGCTTAATGCGTCGGCTTTCTCGAAAAAACCTCGGTAGGGCACACGTCCAACAAAAGGGAACCACCATTGTTTTAAAATAAAAGCATCCGGGCGTGAGGCGGCCAAGACCCAAGTCAAAACGTCCTGATCCATGTGAGTGTACTTAGTGAAAGAGCCGCGGGGTTCGAGTCCGATGCGCATTGCGAAAGCTCTGGCGTCTAGCACAAGTTGAAGCTTAATTTTTAAATCAGGATGGGTGTTTGGATCGGCGATTACCTTGGAGATGGATCTACGCCTCAGCAAAATCAAAGACTCTTGATAAACCGCTTGCGTGATATAGAGTGGAGAACAGCCCATCGCTAGCAGCGATAACGACATAGTCAGCCAGGAAAGTGTAGCGGCTTTGATGCCGTTCACTTAAGCTCCTCCCTTTTTATGCGCGCAGCCTCCAGTGCCACCGAAGAAGCTCCGCTCCAACTTAGAAAGCGTAGGAGGTAGGGGCTTTCAAGCAGGAGGGTGCTCTTGCGGGTGCTCATGTCGTAAAGTTGAATGCTGAAAGGTATGTCTCCTTTGCTGTGACTAGTAAAAGCCGCAAACCTTCCACTAGGGTCCCACGCTAAGTCATGCTCCGCGCCGGGGACAGCCGGAAAAGGTTCCTGCGCAGTTACACTTCCAAAACGCAAAACGCCCAGGTCGATCTGGCCTCCCACTCCATAAGAGTAACTTAAGGCATCACCCGAGGGCGTCCAGACCGGGCGGGCGTAGCTTTCGGATCCCTGCAGGGGGCAAGCCTCGATCTTACGCTCAAAATTCCAGATGCAAATATCAGTGCCGGGCCAGAAGCGGTCGGTAGTAAAAGCGACCTTTGCTCCATCCGGCGAAACACGCGGCCAAAAATTTTTGCCCCTAAAATTGGTAAGCCGCCTAAGATTTGAAGCGTCGCTTTTTATGCTCCAAAGGTTTAGGCGGGAACCGGGCGGGCCCTCTTCCCGCGTGGAATCGAAGATTAACGACTGTCCATCAGGAAACCAATCCGGGCGATCATCTACCGCGTTACCACTGCTTAAGCGGCGTTGGTTGTCTCCGTCGAAATCCGCAATAAAGATGTGTTTATGTCCATCGCGGGTGGAGCTAAAAGCAAGCTGGCTTCCATCCGGGGACCAGGCAGGGGCGCTATTGCGGCCAGGACCATCCACTAAAGGCCGCACGCTCCGCCCTTCCAGGTCCACTACTAAGATGCGCTCGTACCCGAAGACGAAAACCACGGTTGCGAGCCTGCCTTTCAGCTTTATTTTAGGATTAAACCGGAATTGAGCCGCAAAATTTGTGGGTAAGGGAGGAATAGGAGCGTAGCTGGGGGTTGGGCTTGGAGTGAGACTTGGAGTCGGACTGAGAGTCGGGCTTGGAGTAAGACTTGGAGTAGGGCTGAGGGTCGAGCTTGGAGTAAGACTTGGAGTCAGACTGGGAGTCAGGCTTAAAGTCAGACTTGGAATCGGACTTGGAGTCGGACTTAGGGTCACGCTTGGAGAACTTGATGGGGTCTCCTTCGCTCTCTCTTCTCCCCAAGCTAGGTCGCCATTTGAGATCAGGCTAACACACGCAAGTGTAATGGCGCTCCAGAAACAGAGCAGAGCGTTTTTGGAGTGGAGTTGCATAAGTTAACTCACAAGCCAAATAAAAATCTGATAAGTGCCAAACTTAGCGCTGCTAATAAACCGGCCACCACATCATCGAGCATGATTCCCCACTCGCGTGGCAACCTTTCAGCCCAACTTACTGGACCGGGCTTAAGTACGTCATAGAACCTAAATAATAGAAAGGCGGTCGGCCATAAAGCATAATCCTCAAAAGAAAGCCCAGTTAAGCTTAGAAAGGTCCCCACCCACTCGTCAATTACGATGCATCCGGGGTCTTTATCAGTGCTGCCGCGGTGTTGGAGCGCGCGCAGGTACGCGCGCGTACTAATAAGCCCGAGCACGCAAACGAGCGCCACCAGTAAAAGCTGGTTTACAATATGATCTATCCAACCCAAATAGGAAAGGAGGAGCCACACAGCTAGGGCTGCCAAACTGCCGCAAGTCCCCGGCGCATATTTGCTAAATCCGCTTCCAAGCCCTGTGGCTGTAGTTGCGGCGAGAGCTGTGTAAATTTTAATTAAGCGCTGATTTTGTTTATACATTTTAGGGTTTCAATGATTGTAGCGGAAAAAAATCTTGGCGGAACCTGCTTTGGAAGACCCTGGCTCTTTGAATCATTGCCACGTGGTCGAAGCCGCACAGTCGAATCATATTGCAATTTGAGATATATCGACATAGCAATTTGGGTTTGCCGGTAATATTTGTTGACTTGGCTTGGGCTACTTTGCTATAAGTTGCTTAAACCAAGCACATCTTGCAACTTATTGAAAATAAAAGAAGAATCTTTGTGGTGCCATTTTCGTTTGAAGCGGTGTTGGGGGGAGACAGCGAATATGAGCGATAACGGCCAAGAAGTCGTAGGCGGCGATGTTCCAACTGGGGGAGCCACCCCTAAGGCTATCGGTGCGATGGAGTCCGCTGCGGGGGAGCGCGGTGGTATTGTTACTGCCAAAGGTACTGGCGACGGGCTTGTGATCCGCATGGATGGCAGGGTGGATCCGGCCAGCCTTAGGGCGGCGGTGTTTGACTTTGTGTCCTCGCGTAAGGGATTCTTGACGGGGAATCAGGTTGGACTTGAATGGGTCGGTTCACAGCCTGATGAGGCGCTTGTGGCGGATTTAACCGCCGATCTAAAACGAGACTTTGATATTAGCGTCAAGGCTTTTAAGCCACGTCGCAAACGAAGAGCTGATCCTGCGCCACAAACAGGAGCGTTGCAGCCTGAAAGAAAGCTCAGCCTCTTTAGCGGAGTTGAAGATTTAGCTGATGAGGAAGACCTCTATATGGCCCCATGTGTTTTGGATGAAGAGCGTGAGTTAGAGCAGCTTACCAAGGGTTCCGATAATCAACTCGTGCACGCGGCGGTTTGGGATGATGCAGACGCCAGGTTTGTGTATGCTACGTTGCGGTCGGGGCAGCGGATTGAGAGTGAGCACTCCTTAGTTGTGATAGGGGATGTGAACTCCGGCGCTGAGGTCATTGCCGGGGGAGATATTGTAGTTTTAGGAACGTTACGCGGCGTGGCACACGCGGGAGCCTATGACGAAACCGGTGGCGGGCGCTTTATTTTTGCCCTGGTGCTGCAGCCTACGCAGCTTAGAATCGGAGCGATTATTTCGCGTGGGGGCTCAGAGTCCCGCAAAATGGCTGAAATCGCCCGAGTTGATGATAATTTGATTGTGGTTGAGCCTTATCAGGCCCGCAGTGCGCTTAGCAAACTGCGGCGGCTTTAAAAGCGTGTCTTGATGAGGAGCGATTGAGATTTTTGTTGTGATGAGGGGAAGATGAACTTAAGAAATGGAACCGGCAGCAAAAAAGACATGGGTCAAGTCTTCGTAGTCACTTCCGGCAAGGGAGGGGTAGGGAAGACTACGGCGACGGCTAGTATTGGGGCAGCGCTGGCTCTCAAGGGTAAGCGCACCTTGGTGATTGACGCCGATATAGGTCTACGCAATCTGGATGTGATCTTGGGGCTTGAAAACAGGATTGTGTTTAATCTGGTGGATGTGGCCAGAGATGTTTGCAAGCCCACCCAGGCGGTGGTGAAGTCAAAAAAATCTGCCAATCTTTTCTTGTTACCGGCTTCTCAGACGGATGAAAAGGATGCCGTCAGTGAGGATGATTTTTGCAAGGTCATGGACCTTTACCGGCGTGAGTATCATTTCATATTGGTTGATTGTCCGGCAGGAATTGAGCAAGGTTTTAAAAATGCTTGCGCAGGGGCGGATGAGGCGCTGCTTGTGACCACGCCGGAGATCTCGGCCATCCGGGATGCAGATCGCGTGATCGGGTTGCTCAGTGCTCGCAGCATCGAGTCTTCACTAATTATAAACCGCATTGATTTTGACATGGTGCGGCGTGGGGATATGCTTTCGGTTGACGACGTCCAGGATATCCTTGGCATTGATTTGATCGGGGTGGTTGAGCGCGATGAGAATATTATTGTAGCGGCAAACTGCGGTGAACCGGTGGTTTATAACACTAAGTCCAAGGCTGGCCCCGCTTTTTCCAAGATTGCCGCCCGCATGTGTGGCGAAAATGTGCCGATGGACGATTTTGGAGGTAGTGGATTTTGGGAGCGTTTGGGGAGGCGGATTGGTCTGGCCTAGAAGCCCCGGCCGGTCCCTGGTAAAATCAGGGCTGGCGCTGTTTGAGCTGGGCGGCTATTGAATTGAGAGGCTGAAATAGAAGCGGTGGAGATATGACGATGCATAGTGTGTTTGAGTTTTTTAAAACAAGGTTGTGTGGCGGAGGCCGAGAGAGCAAAAATGAGGCTAAAAGCCGTCTACAGTTTGTGTTGGTGCAAGATCGTACTGGTTTGAACAATGAAGACATGGTGTCCTTTAAATGCGAACTGGTAAAGGTGATCGAGCGTTATTTTGTGATCGACAAGCAGGGCTTTGACGTAAGTTATCAGCGTGAAGGAGCGTCAACGACCCTGTTGATTAACTCGCCGGTAGTGGTCCGCCGCCAAGATATTCCTGACCGGGAGGTTGAGGCCAAGTCGCGTCGCCGCGGCAAGGGTCGCAAAAAGGCGAAAACGCGCGCGGCTGGCAGTTCAGCTTCTGAGACAGTTTCCGAGAAGAGCCCTGAGTCAGTGACAGGTACCGGCGCTTCGGCGACAGAGCCGAAGGTTGCAGTCTAGGGGAGCGTTCCTACTATTTCATAACTGCAGTAGGAAGGATAACGCCGGGCAGGTGGAAAAAACTCAGCGAACCGGTTAGAGTGCGGTTCGGTTCGGTGTGGTTTGGGACGAACAGGGGCCAATGCCTGGATCCAATTACAAACTGCTAGATGGAAAATGGCTGGCGGCACAGGAGCACGCCGCCGTGCAGATGGAAGTCCAGCGCTTACAAGCCATGTACGGACGCCCGCCGGGTCTGGGCGTGATTTTAGTAGGCGATAATCCGGCCTCTCAAGTTTATGTCAGGGCCAAGGAGCGGGTGGCGCGGAAGTGCTGTGGTTTTCGGAGTTTTAACCGAAAGCTTACTGAACGGGCTTCGGAGCGCGAGGTCGAAGATACAATTTGCGCCTTCAATTTAGATCCCGCTGTAGATGGAATTTTGCTACAGCTACCTCTGCCTAAGCATCTTGATGCGGCCGCTCTCTTAGACTTAATTGATCCCACCAAAGACGTAGACGGTTTGCACCCTTTAAATCAGGGGCTGCTCGCGAGAGGCGCGGGGGATCTCCGTCCTTGTACACCCTTAGGCGTGATAAAGCTGATAGACCTGGCTTTTTCAGAACTTCGTCCAAACGCTCAGACTGCTGCGGCGGAGCTGCCCTGCGCCGACTTGTCTGGAAAGCGCGCAGCTGTGCTGGGAAGGTCGATTCTGGTTGGAAAACCCACCGCTCTTTTGCTCTTAGAGCGAAACGCCACCGTCACCCAAGCCCATTCCAAGAGTCCTGACCTCTCCAAAATATGCCGTGAGGCTGATATTGTTGTGGCGGCGGTGGGTGTGCCGCGGTTTGTAAAGCGCGAATGGTTAAAACCCGGCGCGGTGGTGATTGATGTGGGAATAAATCGCCTGCCCTCGGGCGCGCTTACCGGGGATGTCGATTTTGAAAGAGCGGCCGAAATTTGTGCGGCGATTACGCCAGTTCCAGGCGGGGTTGGTCCTATGACGATTGCGATGTTGATGTTTAATACCTTGAGGGCATATAAGAAAAGGTTGGACCGGAACTCCTCGGCTGGTGTCGGTGTACGGTATTAGTCAGGCAGATTGCAGGTTGCAAGTTACTTACGGGTGAAAAAAATTTAGTATCCGGTATCTGTTCACGTATGGGATTGATTAAGCAATTGGCTACGCAATTTTTGTTTGTTTTTAGTCTGGGCGGTAAACTTTCTCCAGAGAAAGTAACATTCATGTGAACGGTACAAAAACTTATTTGTTGAGGCGCTAGAGCATGCAGGATCTAAAACGTACTCCGCTTTATGAGGATCATCAAAAGCTTGGGGCTAAGTTGGTGGAGTTTGCTGGCTGGGAGCTTCCGGTGCGCTATAGCGGGGTGGTAGAGGAACACCACACCGTGCGCCGCGCCGCTGGTCTTTTCGACATTTGCCATATGGGTGAAATACGTGTGAGTGGTCCCGAGGCGGAAGCGGCCTTGAACTATCTTAGCTGCAATAATGTTACAGCTCTCTCTGATGGGCGCGCGCAGTACAGCGCAATCCTAAATCCCGAGGGTGGTGTTGTGGATGATATTATTATTTACCGGCTCGCCAAAGAGCGTTACTTGGTGTGCGTAAACGCCGCCAATGCCGCAAAGGACTTCGCTTGGTTTTGCTCCCACAATCGTTTTAATGCGAGCTTTGTCGATGCTAGCGCTGGAACTGGGTTGTTGGCTTTGCAGGGTCCTGCTGCTCAGGAGGTTCTGCGCGCCTATGCTCCCGCGCTGGACCTATCCGGACTTAAATATTTTCATTGCAAGGAAGTCGTATTAGAAGGACTCCCAGCAATGGTTGCGCGCACGGGTTACACTGGGGAGGATGGGTTTGAACTGTATGTGCCGTGGGAAGAGGTGGCGGAGTTGTGGCGAAGTTTGCTTAAGGTCGGAGAGAGCTTCGGACTGAAGCCGATTGGCCTAGGTGCCAGGGACTCTCTTAGGTTAGAAGCTTGCTACTCGTTGTATGGGCATGAACTTAGAGAAGATAGATCAGCCCTGGAGTCGGGATTGGGCTGGATTGTAAAATTCTCCAAGGGTGATTTTATCGGACGTGAAGCTCTGCTTAAAGAGCATGCAAGTGGTCCTAAACGCAAGTCGGTTGGTTTTTTCGTGGAG
>JAAYZI010000280.1 GCA_012514925.1 Deltaproteobacteria bacterium
ACGCTGACCTCAGGAAGATAAAGTTTGTCGGGAACTGAAAGCGGCGGGTTCTTGCCGACTTCATTTATTACTGCAGCAATCTCTTCTGCCGAAGATGTGTTTAAGCGGAACTTGCTTTCGGGGGTAGTAAAACCACCGCTTGGGTCGAAGAATTCCAGGTCATAGGCGTGCCAAAGCAGCGCAACAGCGTGCGAGCACCACTGCTCTCGTAGCTCGTCAACGGTTGAGCAGGTGCAGGCGGCTTCGAGTTCGGAGCTGGAAAGGATCTCGAGGCACACTGAATGGGAAACGCCTTGTTTATCTTTAACGCTGCCTTGGATGCGTCCCCCCGCCAAGCTGCACTCGCTTACGGCGCCGCTACCGGCATACTCGATTCCTTGATCAAGGACGGAATAGGGCGCGCGTTTTTTTAAATAATCATAGATTTTGGAGTGCTGTGAGGTTTGCAATATCATGCCGCTGAATTTATTGATTAAACCGTTAATCGCCCAGGATAACCGGGGCGGTCGGCTAGTGTATCATGTTATTGGATGCAAGGTAACCGTTCAGGTATGGAATTGTATCCGTTCACATGAATATTAACTTAGGTGATTACAATGTGTTACCGGTGTGGTTATCAAGGAAAAAAATGGTCACCCCCTGATCGGGGGCGGCTGATTTTGTGAACGGATAGTGTTTTCACCCCCAAAAAGCCCCCTGAGGGGGCCTTTACCTCAGCTTCAATGCTCGTAGGTTCTGTGTAATCAATTCCATACATGAATGGTTACATGGAATTGATTACATAATCATAATTTTTTGTTTTCAGCCTGGGCGGTAAAAATTCACTTTCTCTGGAGAAAGTAATATTCATGCAAACGCTTACCGGATACCGGATACGACGCAAGGGGAGAGGGGGGTAATTAGAAGAAAATCCGGCTTATTATCTTACCTTGCTACGATTGTCCAAGACCAATCTGATCCTTTAGGTAAAGGCCCTGTATAGAAAAAAGAAGTCGGCTTTTCAGTATAAAGTTGCGCCACACTGCCAATATAACGAGTTGACTCTACGATGCCATTTCTTATGATCTGCAGAGTCAGGTGGATAGTACCGTTCCCCCGCACGAAACCCTTCCATAAGCCGCGGTTTGGGGAGTGAACTTCGAAGCTGGAACGGGTTACTTCTGCGGCAAATCCCCCAGGACTTGCGGCCACCCGGTTCGATATGCGCATAACTACTGGTTTTTGCGGAGTTCCTCCCCTAATCTCTTCCCTGGTTTGCGATAGAGTTTGCGCGTGACAAAGCGGGGTAAGCACACAGATTATAAGCCCCGCAACAAGACCATTAACGCCGTTAATAATTAGGTATTTTTTCATATCGCGCCCCCCATTATCATTGAATCGGCTCTTTTTAAACAGTACATGATTAAAATTAGTAACTCGTGCTTATTACTCGACATCGAATAAGAATTTCAGTAAGTTAAGTAGCCAGCCTGGATTTTTTATCAGATATAAGCAGATAGTTCGAAGTAGCAGAAACCTGGTGAGGTATCCAGGTCGAGTGATATAGAAAGGAACATCTCGGAGACGGTGAAGAAAGGAATTGAAGAATTGGATACGAATATCCGCGCACGGCTGTTTTCTAAAAGGGCTTAGATGAAGCTTAGAATTGGTACGCGCCGCAGCACCCTCTCTATGGTTCAAGCTGAGCTTGTGATGAGCGCGCTTAAGAGCGTTCAGCCGGGGATCACCGTAGAGATTGTGGAGATGTCCACCATGGGTGATCGCAAGCAGGGTACGCCTGCTGCCAGTCGGGGCGAGAAGAGAGATTGGATCCACGAACTTGAATTAGCAGTAACAGACGGTAGTGTAGATCTGGCTGTGCATAGCGGCAAGGATGTGCCTGCGCTGTTTGACTCCCAGACGGAGCTGCTGCCGCTCTTAAAGCGGGCGAGCGCCTTTGACGTTTTTATCGGGAAAAGGGATGAGGAGAGCGGGATTAGAATTCCATTTAACGCCGTGCCCGAAGAGGGACTAATTGGTTGCGCCAGTTTGCGCCGCCGCGCGCAGCTGCTGCGTCTTAGGCCGGATCTTAAGTTTAGAGA
>JAAYZI010000281.1 GCA_012514925.1 Deltaproteobacteria bacterium
AGGAAGGCCAGGAAGACCTTAATACCCTCCTCCACTCCA
Source organism: Deltaproteobacteria bacterium (assembly GCA_012514925.1). Taxonomy (GTDB): domain Bacteria; phylum Bdellovibrionota_C; class UBA2361; order UBA2361; family JAAYZI01; genus JAAYZI01. The sequence continues at coordinate 40 of JAAYZI010000281.1, forward strand.
GCTTGCATCAAGATCCCCCCTCTCTGGAGGACCTCCTGGGGAGTCCTTCCCACAAAGAGCCACGACTGGTCGTGGTCTCCGAAGGCATCCCTTACTCCACCTTTGTGGAGCGTTTCGAATTTTAAATAATGCACCTCCACAGCCACAGTCCTTCCTTTCCTAAAAAATCCTTCCATATCCATAGGCACCTGCTGCCTATCCAGCAGCCCAGCCGCATTACAGCCCGTGCTGGATAAGCAGCGCCTTCACATCTACCCGCGTAGCAAAAATATGTACTGATATTACAAAGAGCTTGAACGAAGAGTTATACCATATCACGCTTTGGCGGCCTATTCATACATTTCTTGACCCAAAAAGCTGTAAAAAGAGAGAACGCCGAATAAATGGGTCAAAAAAACCAATTTGAGACTTCGTACGTACGTATAAATTGTATCTGATGAAGTGGGTCCGTTCATTTGGGCATTAAGTTTGGGGAGTACACTGTGTTGTCTGCCCAATTATCAGATACAGAATACGAAATATTCGTACCCAAACCTCGGTGAGGAGCCTACCTTCCCGGCTGGTAGTTACATTGCCACCATTCAGCTCAAAATTCATTGGCGCAGAATTTGCTAAACCTTAGATCGAGTGTCGAATACAAAGGGAGTTCACAGTGAAGAGAGCAACGCATTTATTAATGTCACTAGTAATTTTAATGCTCGGCGGCTATCTATGCTGGCCTGACTCTGCCTTAGCCGAGAGAGCAGTAACGTTGGAGTGGGACGCCCCAACCACAAATGAAGACCATAGCCCTCTTACGGACCTGGCCGGATACATACTACGGCAGACAAACCCCGGAGGATCTGAGAAAACTACCAACTTAGATTTGAAAAACGGAGAAAGCTTTAAGGTTTCGGGCCTGCTACCCGGAAACACCTACATCTTTGCCGTAGCGGCCGTAGATTTCAGCGGCAACCAGAGCGCCTGGTCAAATATGCTAAAAGTTGTAATCCCCGCCGCCTCCATTCCCACACCCACACCAGCCCCCACACCGGCTCCGGATGGGGACCATGGATCAATTTTTCCTCCGACGCCGACGCCCACTCCATCAAAAGATCCCAGGCATTGGCCACCTACCACAGACTTTAACGGCAGTCACACAAGCGATTTGGCGAGCGCCTCCAAAACCGCCGGAGAGTTCAAGATCTACCTTTCGGACTTAGAGCCAGCCGATGGCACGGTCATAAGCGGAAAGTTTGACGCCTTAGATTTCGGCGCCGGGACCGTAGACAAAGTTCGGGGCTTGCAACTCATAACAGCCTCGCCTGCTCGCGCTTCCGCTAAAAAAGGTAAAAGCAAACGTTCTGGTAAAAATTCCAAAAAGATCTCATGGCAAACAGTAGACCCGTTCTCAGTCGAGAAACGTGACTGGACGACCTTCGGCCGCGCTGATGACAAACCCATCTTTGGGTGCAGTCATGAGGGCCTGGCTGTTCCAGCGGTGGTGCAGACAGCCACCTCCCAACGGCCCCAGCTCAAATTAAAACTTGCCGTCAAAAAGGCTAAAATCAAACTGCCACTTGAAACTCGGGAGGTCCTCTGTAGCAGCTCTGCCAGCAGCAATGTTTATGCGCTGTACCAGCGAGGCCGCAAGGTCATGGTGAGAGGCCTTAGCCTAGACGGCAAAATCACCATGAAAGAAAAGACACCAAAGGGCTTAAAGAAACCACACCTGTTTGTCTTACCCGCCGGCCAACTCGGCCCTGAAACAGTGGGACTAATTGGCAAACGTGATAATAAACAGGTTGTAGCGCTTTGGAGCGCCAAGACGCAACGCTGGTTGGAAGATGAACTGCCGCTTAAAGCCGAAGCCGTAAGAGGTCTGGCGGTTGGAACTCAAGGCACAGAGTACCGCTGGCTTGGAGTCCAGAGAAAAGATCGCCTGGATATCGTAAGCTTTAAGAATTCTACTAACGCCTGGACCTCCGATACAGTTGAAGTTGGCAAAGATCTAAAACTAGCCAATCAAGCGCTGCGCTTGCGACGAAAGTGATTTAAGATTGGCCTGGATATCTCACCCCCCACAGCCAAAAGGCAGGCTACGGCCACGGGAGTGGGTTCAAACATCAACTCGAAGATGGGCCACGCCACAATTAATCCCCAAAGTCCCGAGATATATTTTTTGATTTACAAAATATGGACTGGACAGATCCACAAACAAGCTTACATGATACCTGTTTAAGAGCCTATTAATGCCTTAACTCTGTAATTGCTGATGATGCATCTGCCAGCTAAATCGACCCTCCGGGGCGCCTGGGCCGCCACCTGCGTGCTATTATTATCTGCGTCGTCTGTATTATCTGCCACCTTATTCTGGCCCAAGACTTCGGCGGCCCAGTCTGAAGATCGGACTAATTTTAGCTTAGATTCGGAGCTGTGGAACAAGCTCAGTTTAGGCCAGTCCCACGGTTTTGACCGCCAAAGCACCGTTACTGAGCATTTTGATTTTCGCTCCGAGCTTAAATACGAACCCGAGGACGATTATAAAGCCGTGTTGGGCGCTAGAGTTAACGCCTTCTCGGCTAACGGCGCGGCCGAGAGCTTTGATGCAGATCTGGAGCTTTTTAACGCCTACGCTGAACTTTCAGGATCGGCTTACTCTCTTAAGGCGGGAAACCAGATTGTACGCTGGGGCAAGGCTGATGAGATCAGCCCATTAGACAACATCAACCCTGAAGACTTTAGGGATGGGTTTGTAAGACGGCGCACTGATCGCAAACTTCCTACCCCACTACTGAACCTCGAACTTTTTCAGGAGACAAGCAAACTCCAACTGCTCTATCAGCCTGTGCATGTCCGCTCCAAAATCGATCTCTTTAATAGCAACTGGGCCTACTTCGGAAGCGAAGCTGAACCGACTGCCGTAAACGAGGATTATTCCCGCTCTTTAGGAAATGGCTCCTACGGCACACGCCTAAGCGGCACGATCCGAGACTTCGACTATGGCGTAAGTTTTTTAAGCGCGCCAAGCAGCCTACCATCCATCGGGAGCCTGCGCCCTCTCCCAAACATGCCTGCCATCGATGCCCCTTCATTACCCGAACTGGCGGAGTATGCGCGCCTCACCGGCCAAGAGATTGACTTAAACTACAACCGCCGCCAGATCGTAGGGTTTGACTTCGAAACGGTGTGGGAAGACTTCGGCTTGCGCGGCGACGTGGCCTATTTCAGCCGGGAGGATTTTTACACCAGCAGGCTAGAAGCTGTGAGTAAACCACTGCTGCGCTACACTCTCGGCGCAGACTATAGCGGCACCGAGGGAACTTATATCAACCTACAATTCGCGCAGGCTATCATGACGGATTGGGACGAGGATATTCTTTTCACCAAACGCATCACAAATACTTTTTATACCGAACTGTCGCAGGAGTTTTATGATCATAATCTAAAGGGTGGTATCCGAGGTTCCTACGATATCAACTTGCGAACTTATTTTTACAACCCTTATCTAGCGCTGAATTTCTGGGACCAGGTGGCCTTCGAGTTTGGATTCGACCTGCCGGGCGGTCCCCAGGATACTCTAATTGGAACCTATCGCAACAACGAACAAGGCTATCTAATTCTAAAGGGCTACTTCTAAAAGTATAGATCCGTTAAAGGAGCACAAAGTGCCACGAAAAATCCACAGGACTGCAATGCTGTTAATTTTCTGTCTGGTTGCTGCGGCGTCGGCCCAGCCACAAGCAGAGACGAACCCCAGCTCAGACGCCTCGCAGCTTTTAGAGCAACGTGTTAATTTTTGGGTTGACGTTTATAGCCGCTACGGCGAACGTAATCTTTTGATTTGCCACCTTGACTATCCCTGGGTCGTCTTTGCAAAAGCCGTTTCCTCCACGCAGGCGGCAAACACCGTTAGCCGGATCAAATCGGCACTTCGCAAGTTGGCGGCCGGTGGCCCCGCCACGGAAGAGCTGGAGCAGCACCTAGAAAACATTTTGGCACAATTGCCTGAAGGCTCTGAGAAGTATCAACGCATCCTTGATAACGATCTCTTTTTAATCCAGGCGGGGCAGCGCGAGCACTGGAAAGCGGCGCTGCAGCGGAGTGGACGCTATGAAGCCGCCATCCAGAAAATCTTCGCTGAAGCTGGGCTGCCATCTAATCTCGCGCGCATGCCGCTGACGCGCTCTTTCTATGACGAAAGTTTAAATACCGGTACTGCCGCCGGGCTGTGGTTGATGCCGACAGATTTTGCCACACGTTACCTCACAATCGACCCGGCTCGAGACGAGCGTTTAGACGCCCTTCTGGCAAGCCAAGCCGCTGCTCGCTATTTTAAGGAGGCCTATCAGCAGCTTCAATCTTGGCCTCTGGCAGTAAGCGCCTTTGGACAGAACCCGGTAAAATTCAAGCAGCTCTTATACGGATTAAAAATTTACAATATCCAAGATCTGATAGACGGCCGGGCGGCTGCAAATTTCGATTTTGAAACTAGAAACGCTTACGCCAAGTGGCTCGCTGCCCTTAAACTGTTAGAGTCGCCGTCAAGCTCTGTGAGAAGCGCAAAATCAGAGCCACCTGTACAATTAATGGAGGTCCCTCTGGCACATTCCTTTTCGGCAGCTTATATTTCGCGCGAACTGGACCTTACACAGAGCTTACTAAAAAGCCTAAATCCCGCTCTCACCCCACCGGTCTGGGAAGGTGAACTCAAAATCCCCAAGGGTTACAGACTAAGCCTCCCCCTGCGCCACTTTGCTAACTTAAATGTTTTACGGGTTGCAGAGCCGGTAGGCGTAGCCGCCAGCCTAGTATATAGCGGGATGACTTACAGGGTGCGTGAAGGAGACACCCTGCTTGCCATCGCCAAAAAGTACGGCACCTCATTTAAAGAACTAAAAAAGCTAAACGCATTAAATAGCGGCGCAGTTAAACCCGGACAAGATTTAATCGTAAGGCCCGGAGCCGCTGTGGCGAACGCTCCATTGCCAGATTCGGCGGCGGTAAGTGAAATGGCGGTGAGTGAAACGGTAGTGAATGAAATGGTAGTGAACGAAATGGTAGTGAACGAAATAGCGGTAAGTGAAACGGCGGCAAGTGAAATAGCGGTGAATGAAATGGCAGTGACGGATTCTACGAAACGATCTGACCAAGCGGCCGCCCAACCGGAAACAATCAATGCGCCCATTCAACCCCTCCCGCCTCTCTCTTCCGTCCCGCCCAAGCGCATCGTTCCAGCAGAAGCGGCCAAGCGCGAATCATCAACTCCGTCCTCACCAAAACACCCTGAACCTCCTCCCTCCAGCGCCACCACAAAAAGCAGAACCTACCAAGTGCGAAGCGGCGAAACCCTCTGGTCAATCGGCAGAGAGCTAGGCATTTCGGTAGAGCGACTGAAAAGAAACAATAACCTCACCAGCACACGAGTCGCTCCCGGACAAATCCTGACAATTCCCACCCCAGATTAAGCGCGCTTACCCCCCCAAAAAAAACGTCCATCCTCAAAACCAGGAAGTACCCACACAACGTCGAGGTGGAAAGTCACAATACATTTACTTTGCATTCACTTTGCATTTACTTTGCATTCACTTTGCATTTACTTTGCATTCACTTTCTCCAGAGAAAGTGAAAATAAAATAGCCCCGAGATCTTTCCCTCCCCCTCGACTCTCCTCTCGCTTCGAAACCCCGCCAACGCGCAGCCCAACCGACTCGCAGCGCCAAGACCTCGCCTGCACGCAGCGCCGAGACCCCGCCGACACACCCCCGCCAACCCTCTCCGCATTCACTTTCTCCGAAGAAAGTAAAAATAAAATAGCCCCGCGTTATTTCCCTCCCTCTCGACTACCTCTCGGCCTCGAAGCCCAATCGACACCCCAACCGACTCGCAGCGCCAAGACCTCGCCCGCACGCAGCGCCGAGACTCCGCCGACACACCCCCGCCAACCCGCTGCACATTCACTTTCTCCGGAGAAAGTAAAAATAAAATAGCCCTGCGTTATTTCCCTCCCTCTCGACTACCTCTCGGCCTCGAAGCCCGCCAACACCCCCGCCAATCCGCTGCGCATTCACTTTCTCCAGAGAAAGTAAAAATAAAATAGCCCCGCGTTATTTCCCTCCCTCTCGACTACCTCTCGGCCTCGAAGCCCAATCGACACCCCAACCGACTCGCAGCGCC
>JAAYZI010000282.1 GCA_012514925.1 Deltaproteobacteria bacterium
CAATCTGGTACGATCTAATATTGGCCTTATCGCATATGCATATCTCGCGCAAAGGATTGGCAAATTAAACTAGTGTGCTACGTGTGAGATATGTATATGTGACAAGGTTTAATAAAAGCCCAGGTTAGCAGAGCCTGGCCTTTTTGGTGATGGCTCTTGAAGTCATGGATTTTGACTAGTAGTGTTACAGCACCGCTTACGCGGGAAATTGATTACGCAATTTTGTTTTCAGCCTGGGCGGTAAAATTTCGCTTCGGCGCGGAATTAATTTCACTTTCTCCGGAGAAAGTAATATTCATGCAAACGGTTACGGTGAAGTCTTGGTCAGGCTGGGATTAGAGTTAGGTTATGATTAAACCGAATGTTCAAGATGCCTCTGCAGCACGTTTGGCGGCACGCTTGAATTTTTGTTTTTGGCTGGCAGTTGGCATAGCCGGGTTTGTCGTGCTTTCTGGCCAGGTTAGATTGTGGGAAACCCTTTTCCCGGCGAGGCGCTACGTGCTGATTGCGGCTGCGCTGTTTTGTGCTGGATGTTTGGTGTGGGGGCGTTTTAAGCTTTCCATTTTTGCCATTAGGCCCGCGCCTTTTGTGGCGCTGCTTCTTTTCTTATTTGTAAGCGACTGGCTCTGCCGCCCGAATGCTCTTTTCCAAGGCCCGTCCATTCGAGGCGAGATCTTGTTAGGTGCGCTGCTTACATTATGGTTGTTGTGGCGTTTAAGATCGCAGTTTTCGCTACAGGGCTTACCACCCGGGAAGTTATGGAAATTGCTGCCAGTGCTGCTTTTGGTTTCAGCGGTGATGTTGTTGTTATGGATTTTTCTTTCTGCCTCTGGTGGAGAGCCGATCTTCGGCGATGATCACAGCGTCTTCTTTTATCGCCTGGCTATGTTAAAAGAAAACTTTCCTTATGTGCCCTACTATAACCCGTACTGGAACGCTGGCTTAGATGAGCGTGTGATTGCGACCGGGGCGCTGGGCATGTTTCTATTTTATTCTCCGTTGATTTATCTTTTGGGGGTTCAGCAGACATACACTTGGCTGGTGGGATGCACCGCGCTTTGTCTGCCGCCTTTATCTTGCTATCTCGCTGCCAGGTCGGCCAGGCTTTCTTCCGGCGCTGCAGCTATCGCGGCGTTGCTTGCATTGGCCTGCGGGTTGGTGTGGTACCGTTGGGCCTTTGTGTACGGCACGATGGGTTTTGTGTTTTCGACCGCGCTTTTACCGCTTGGGTTGGTGTTGGCGTGCAATCTGCTCGTTCCGGGATGTGCGCTGACGCGTCGCGGCGTGCTGTTATCTGCAGGGGTGCTGACTCTGGTGTGGCTTTGGCCGTTGTCGATTTTGGCCTTTCTGCCCGCGGCGGTCGGAACGCTGCCTGTAACTCGGATGCTCTTTAAGAAGAAGAATTTCTTGCTGTTTGTGTTTACGCTTTTTTGTCTAAACTTGCCATGGGCGTCTGTTTTTTGGTCCGCTAATGAGCCGCTCCGTTTTGTCCAAGGTGAAACAGAATCTAAGTCGGCTGAGGCAGTGGAAGAGCTCCCGCTGAGGGAAGGAGAGCAGAGTGCCCCCGCCAAGCGCTGGCGTCATCGACAGGGAGGGCTTGATGCAGCGCGGGCATTAAAGTTGTTGCGTGAGAAAGCACACAGCGCCAATCCGCTCATACTTTGTTTGGCGTTGCCGGGGATCTTTCTCTTAGCTCGGCCACTTCGGTTTTATTGGCTTGCAACTTCGCTTTGGCTTTTGGGGGTGGGCGCATTTGGAGTGCCGTTAAAACCTCAGCTTGAGCTGGATCGTTTGCTGGTGATGCTGATGATGATTTCGTGTGTTCCGGCGGGAGCGGCTTTGCATGCTGTTTTTAGCGGCGCGCTCACTAAGCAGGCGCGCTGGCCGACTCTGGTTGGCGCGGCGTTGTGCGGAGGTTTTCTTTTTAGCGGTCCGTTAGCGGTGGGAGCCTTGATGGGGAACCGTACCGGCGAGCGGATACGTTTTATGGAGCCGATTTTTTATGAGTTGGCCGCCGCTCTTAAAAAGCATCACCAGGGGGGGAGGGTGCTTTTTTCAGGGTGTATTGTGCATGAGGTTGGAGGTGGTCATATCGCACCATTGGTGTCTTATAGTGGCGTTCCACTGGTGGCGTCCAGTCCGATGCATACGTTGTGGTGGTATACTGAGGTTCGTCCGGAGGAGTATCGCGGCGGCGGAGACGCCCAAACCTTAAAGTATTTTGACTTGCTGAATGTAGGAGCTGTGGTTGCGCATGAGCGATCATGGCGGAAGTATTTTAAAGAGCGTCCGCATCTTTTTGAACAGGTTTGGAGTTTGGACAGCTTTACGCTTTTTAGACGCAGGGACTTTGAGAGCAGCTATTTCTTGGAAGGAAGTGGTGAGATTTTGGATCAAGATTTTCGTTCGTTTACCCTCAAGCTTGATACCTCGCAGGCGCTTATAAAATTTAAATACTACCCCTTTCTAACTTCCACCGCCTGCCGCTTATCAGAACGAGCCATCAGTAAAAACGTGCGCTTTATCGAGCTTGCTGATTGCCCCCTCAACACCCCAATCCGGATTGAGGCCCTGCCGCCATGGCGCCGCGCGCTTATGGTGAAATAGAACTAGGTATCCGGGGTAGTGTTTTCGCCTTTAAAATGTTTCGTCCCTAAAATGTTTCCTCCCTAAGAATGGCGAAGGGTCTCCTTAGAGAAGGCTTTGGTGTTTGTAGATTTTACATAATCAATTCCATACGTGAACAGTTACCTCTAAGTTAATAAGCATCGCCTCTATTTTTTCTTTTTCGGAGGGGCTGTTTTTTGGGGAGCGCTCTTTGCTGCGCGGCGGCGCGGTTTAGGTGGAGCTTTTAAGAGCTCGGCCACTTTAAGAGTGGTGTCGATATAGGCGTCACTGTGGTTGTACTGCCAGATTACTTGCCGCTTCTCGGAGAGCGAGGCCTCATTTTGCCAACCGTAGCTTTTTAAAAAGTTAGCGCACGATGCAATTGCATCCGTGAAATTAAAAAGGCTAACTTTGCCGTCTCCATCTGCATCCACTCCGAATTTAATATAAGAGCTTGGTAAAAACTGAGGTATGCCGAAAGCTCCCGCAGTAGAGCCTTTGATTTGAAATGGATCGACGTGGTTTCGTTCCGCGATCTCTAGCAGAGCTGCAATCTCCGGATAAAACATTTCTTCTAGTCGCCTGGCCCGCTTAATGATCCGGTCACGTCGTGCTCGTTGGGCTGAGTTGTCACCTCTATGAAGGTTGTGTGCGCGCAAGTTATAGGCCAGGTTTTCAGGGGCATTAATCGTGGCTAGGCGGGCTAGGCGATACAGTATTGTTGATTTTCCAGTGGATTTGCCACAGTGAGTTTCAATCAGCAAGATAGCCGCCAGCACGTGGCGGTCGACGCTGTAGTTCTTTTCGGCTTGAGCAAAGGCGGCTGTGTGTTCAGAGAGGCATCTACGCCCCAACGTCACCTGCGCTGGATGCGTAAATAAGCGGTACTGGACGGCGCTCTCTCTAGGCTCAATTGAGAACATAACATGCTCGTAAGCTGGCATGCGCGGGTCTTTAAAAATGGAACGCACTTTGTGAGGTTGGATTCCATCTTGCATCAGCTTCTCAGCAAGGTAACCCCAGCCTTTGTAAGGCGGGAGCGGCTTTTGTACTTTGGTTTTGGCAGCGCGAGCGGTGTGTTTAGGCCCAGCCGTTTTCGAGTGTGAAGCGGTGCGTGGTTGGGCCAGAGCTGGGCCGCTTAAGGATAGAACCGTTAAGATTAAAATTACTAAGAGTCGCATCGCGCCTGCAAAAAAATATGGTAAAACACTATCTGGTATCCCCAATTTAATATTCAGTAACCGTTTACGTACGGAATTGATTAAGCAATTGATCATGCAATTTCGTTTTCAGCCTGGGTGGCAAAATTTCACTTTCTCCAGAGAAAGTAATATTCATGATAATTGCACTGATAGCAGATTGTAATCCCCCAATTTAATATTTACGTGAACGGATACACGGATATAATTCACATTAGAGTTACACACTTGTCGCCGTTTTTACAGACCCCTGCATCTTTGAGGCTCTGACTCGACTTATGACGAAGTTTGGCGAAGTATCTGGGTTAAGCTGCTAGATTTCACTTTCTCCGGAGAAAGTAATATTCATGCAAACGGTTACAGTACCGCTTACGCGTGGAATTGATCATGCAATTTTGTCTTCAGTCCTGGTCGGTAACGCGGAGTTAATCTCACTTCCTCCAGAGAAAGTAATATTCATGATAATTGCACTGATAGCAGATTGTAATCCCCCAATTTAATATTCACGTGAACGGATACACGGATACAATTCACATTAGAGTTGCACACTTGTCGCCGTTTTTACAGACCTCTGCATCTTCGAGGCTCTGACTCGACTTATGACGAAGTTTGGTGAAGTATCTGGGTTAAGCTGCTAGATTTCACTTTCTCCAGAGAAAGTAATATTCATGATAATTG
>JAAYZI010000283.1 GCA_012514925.1 Deltaproteobacteria bacterium
TCTGATTAGCAGCGCTCCCGAGAAATATAAATCTAGAGGAACAGGGCTACCCTACCGCCAAGACAGCGACTTTTACTACCTGTCTGGCACTACTCAAAAAGATCTAACGCTGCTGATCTCAAGCACGTGCAAACATCCACTCCTAATACTTAGCAAACCCACTCCGTCCAAAATCCTATGGGAAGGTGCCCCGGAGAACCCAAAAAAGATCGCCTCGGCCATTGGAGCCGAACTAGTTTTTAGTAACGACATCAAAACTGAAGTCAAGAAACGCCTAAACGGCGTGCAAAGACTATACTATCAAAACACTCCAGGCACCTGCGGCTGGGAAGTTGCGCACGAACTGATGATGCTTAGCTCCTGGTACCGCCGCGGCTATCCTAAAGAATTTCATCACTCGGATGCTTTACTTGAACCCATGCGCCTGATTAAAACCCGGGCGGAAGTTGCCCTTATAAAAGAATCTATAGATATTACGCATGCAGCCTTAACCGGGATAATGCCGCTTATGCAAAGCGGTGCCAAAGAGTTTGAGATCGCCGCCGCGCTTGAATATTATTTCAGGGCCTGTGGCGCAGAAGTGGCATTCCCTTCGATTGTAGCATCCGGCCCATCAGCCGCAACCCTACACTACGATAAACTCTCCCGCACACTCTCCAAAGGGTCTTTGCTGCTTATTGATTGCGGCGCCCAACGTCGCATGTACGCCGCGGACATTTCCAGGGTCTTCCCGATAGGCGCAAAATTCTCTGATGCGCAAAAAGAGCTCTATCAAATCGTGCTGGCGGCCCAGCTTGCAGCTATTAAAAAAATCCGACCGGGGGCACTGATTAAATCTGTGTACCAGAAAGCCGCCTATACACTTACAGAGGGCCTCAAAGACCTCGGGGTGCTACGTGGCCGCGTCTCTACGCTTTTTGAAAAACAGGCTTACAAACCCTATTTTCCGCACAGCATCGGGCATAGTTTAGGGCTGGACGTACATGATATAGGTGACCTACGCTCCAACGATACAAGCGTTTTAGAAGAAGGAATGGTTCTAACCGTGGAGCCAGGCCTCTACTTTGCCAAAAAGACCGCAAAGCTTCCGGCCTGCGGAGTGCGTATCGAAGATAACGTTTTGGTCACTGCCACGGGGAACGAAGTGCTTAGCCGAAGGATCCCTAAGGCAGTCCAAGACGTCGAAGCGATGCTTGATTTTTGAAAACTATAAGGTGAAACTTAGAGGATTAAAATGATCGACCTCTGAGGGGACCTTTTACTTCAGCTTCAATGTTTGTAGATTTTGTGTGCTCTACTTTAAGCGTGAACGATTACACAAAATGTTTATACTGTCACTGTTATAATGTTGGATTACTATGCTTAACCCAATTCCATCCCTTGAGGATCTACAGATAGAAACCCTTGGCCCTTGCACGGTGCCATCTCCACTCTGCCCAAACACCACCTCGTTTGTTAACGAAAATTCCAGAGTGTCCCTTCTAACTGACAGCCTAGCCATAGAAGAGTACCTCGCCCAAGGCAAACCTTTGCCGACTTTCGAGCAGGCAGGACCTCGACAGAATATTTTTTTCGATCCCAAATCTCTAGTTTGTGGCATTGTAACTTGTGGCGGCATCTGTCCGGGGTTAAACAATGTAATCCGTACGATCACACTGACCCTCTATGAAAATTACCGGGTCCGCCAGGTTTTAGGTTTTCGTTATGGTTACGCCGGACTGGCGCCAGACTCGCCCTTCCCCCCTCTTTTTTTAAGCAACACCGATGTGGATAACATCCAGGAAGCGCCTGGTACGATCCTGGGATCATCCCGGGGGCCGCAACAGCTGGAAGCAATGGTGGCCACCCTTCAAAAACACAACGTCAGCATCTTATTTGTAATCGGAGGTGACGGCACGCTCACGGGCGCAGCCCACTTAGCCGCGGAGATAAAACGGCACAACTTACCGATCTCCATTATCGGAGTACCTAAGACTATAGATAACGATATCAGCTGGATCAGCCGCAGCTTCGGATTTACAACCGCAGTCGAAGCGGCTACCAACGCAATTGGGGCCGCGCACTGTGAGGCCAAATCCGCATGGAACGGCGTAGGCCTAGTTAAGTTGATGGGGCGTCATTCTGGTTTTATAGCGGCGCACGCCTCAGTGGCGACAGGGGTTGTAAACTTTTGTTTAATCCCCGAAGTGCCCTTTATGCTTGAAGGCGAACAGGGGTTTTTAAAGGCGCTGGAGGCCAGGCTGGCGCGCAAACGCCACGCTGTAGTGGTAGTGGCAGAGGGGGCGGGGCAGTACCTTTTTGAAACTTCCTCTAACGGCGAGCGGGACGCTTCCGGGAATATAAAGCTGCTGGATATCGGCCCGTATTTAAAAGATGCCATTACGAAGCACTTAAGCTCCTTAAATATTGATTTTACGGTGAAGTATATTGATCCAAGCTACCTTATTCGTAGCCTCCCGGCCGGAGCGGTAGATGCCGAGTTCTGCATGGAGCTCGGCCTAAGCGCTGTGCACGCCGGCATGGCCGGGAAAACCAATATGGCAGTGGGGCTTTGGAATCAAAATTTTACGCATGTGCCGATCAGCGTGGTCACCGGGGTGCGCAAACAAGTGAACCCACGCGATATGCTCTGGCAGACTGTCATGAACACCACCCGCCAGCCGTATGCAATGATATAGCGCAAGGCGCAGAAATTACAGGCCCCGCCGAAACTGAAAAGCCGCACGGGCGCGCCTAATCAGACGCTCGGATTGTAAATAATTCAGCGTCTGAGCTCCGTCTGAGAGAGCTTCTTCGGGATGCTTATGCACTTCAAAGATAATCCCATCCGCCCCGGCCATGATCGCAGCTAGCGCCACCGGCTCCACCCACCTGCGCACTCCCACCCCATGCGAGGGATCGACAATCACAGGAAGATGGGATTTTTCCTTAAGAGCCGGAATGGCGTTTAGATCCAACGCATTTCTGTAAGAAGGCTCGCTGGTCCGCACTCCCCGCTCGCAAAGGATTAACTTCTCGTTGCCACTTGAAAAAATATACTCGGCCGACTGTAACAACTCTTCCAAGGTGCCCGCCATGGCGCGCTTTAAAAGCACCGGCTTATCAACCTTGCCAAGCTCGCCCAACAAATCAAAATTTTGTGAGTTCCTGGCCCCCACTTGAAAAATATCAATGTAAGGATACATCTCGGCGATATGCCCTGGAGAAACAACCTCACTTATTACCTTAATCCCAGCTTGAGAGGCGATACTATGAAACATCTTTAAACCTTCAAGCCCCAAGCCCCGAAATGCGTAAGGCGAAGTGCGGGGCTTAAACGCCCCGCCACGCATGATCGCTACGCCGTTTCGTTTGAGGTGAGACACCACCGAACGAACCTGCTCCTCACTCTCAATCGCGCAGGGGCCGGCGATTAGAGTTAGATCTCCCTCGTGCACATGCGTTTCTCCCCCGAGATCAATCACAGTCGGTGTCACACGCCACTTACGTGACACCAGCTTGTACGCATCCGAAACGCGGTGCACATCACTGACACCCGGCGCCTTACCAACCAATCGAATATCAAACTCGGCGCTTCCAACTGCCACTAAGTAACGCCCACCCTGCGTTTTAACCTCAGTTAATTTATATCCAAAGCTCCCAATCAGAGCGCTTAAACTCTGTAGCTGTTCCGGAGTTATGTCGGAAGAAAGCGTGATAATCATGGCTTTGGCGACCTCAGGCTCCCTATAAAACTTTGAACCTTCTCTTCCAATCCACCCTGATTTGAAAGCGCTCGGATAAAGGCACTGCCGATAATTGCGCCTCTGGAATACTCCGAAACACGCTCGAAACTCTTGGCGTCACTTACTCCAAACCCCACTAAGAAAGGATTAGTAAGGCGCATCTCTGACAGCCGTCTAAAAAACTCCCGCTGCCTCTCACCCACCTCAAGATAATTTCCCGTGGTAGCATCAGAAGAAACCGCATAAATAAAGCCGCTACTCAAGCGGTCAATCATGCGGATACGCTCCGGCGACGTGTGTGACGTCACTAAAAAAACAGTGCTTAAACTACGTTCCTCAAAAAAACCACGATACGGCTCCATATACTCAGGGGGCAGGTCGGGGATAATCACGCCGTCCAAACCTACCCGGCTGCAATCAGCAGCAAAGCGCTGCATACCGTAAGACAGTAGGGGGTTAACACAGCTCATCAGCACCAAAGGCAGTGCAACTAAGCTTCGGATATTCTCCAACTGTTTAAAAAGCAGCTCCAGAGTCATACCATTTTTAAGAGCGCACTCGTTGGCGGCTTGAATCGTAGGACCATCCACTAGTGAATCAGAGAAAGGAAATCCGATCTCAATTAAATCCACACCGTTTTTTTCCAGTAACTGACAAAGCAGAGGCGCATCTTGGAGACCCGGAAAACCTGCGGTAAAATAGATCGAGAGTAACTTCCTATCGCTCTCACTAAAAAGCCTTGTCAACCTGTTGCTAATAGCCATATCAGCCGCCCTGTTTCTTCTGATACTCAAGGTAGGCCGCCATATCTTTATCACCTCTCCCCGAAAGAATTACCACCACTACTTCGTTTGCCGCGGCGCCAAGCTTCCCTAGATAGGCCAAAGCGTGGGCACTCTCAAGCGCCGGGATAATCCCCTCGATTCTGGTAAGCTGCAACGCTGCCGCAAAGGCCTCATCATCCGTAACGCTAACATACTTCGCCCGACCGCTCTTACAAAGATAAGAATGCTGTGGCCCCACTCCAGGATAATCTAATCCAGCCGAAGCAGAATGAGCTTCCTCCACCTGCCCATCCCGGGTTTGCATCAACACTATGCAGCTACCGTGCAACACCCCCTTAGAGCCAAGCGCTAAAGTGGCAGCGGAGCGTCCACTTGTCAGCCCCTCACCGGCTGCTTCTACTCCGTACAGTTTTACGGAGGGTTGATCTAAATAGTGGTAAAAGCTGCCCATGGCGTTACTGCCTCCGCCCACACACGCTAATATATAATCGGGGGTCTCCCTTCCGATCTGCTCCGTTAACTGTTGCTTAAGCTCCTCGCTGATTACGGATTGAAAACGCGCCACCATATCCGGGTAGGGGTGCGGGCCCACCGTCGAGCCGATAATATAATGTGTATCCAGAGGGTGAGCGATCCAATCGCGGATAGCCTCATTGGTAGCATCTTTTAAGACTTGAGTCCCAGACCTGACCTCGCGCACTTCGGCCCCTAGCATACGCATCCGCTCCACATTCGGACTCTGACGCGCGCAATCAAGTGCTCCCATAAAAACCACACACTCCAACCCCATCAAAGCGCAAACGGTAGCCGCGGCCACACCGTGCTGCCCTGCCCCTGTTTCGGCGATAATGCGCCGTTTGCCGAGCCTTTTCGCCAACAGAATCTGACCCAGTGTATTGTTGATTTTGTGAGAACCGGTATGATTCAGGTCCTCACGCTTTAGAAAGACTCGCGCTCCAACCTGCTCAGAAAGGCGGCCGGCAAAATAGAGCGATGAGGGCCTCCCCGCATAATCTCTAAGCAGACTCTTAAATTCCACCTGAAAATCAGGCGATTCAATAATTTTCAGATAGTGCCCGCGTAGCTCCAACACATTCGGCTGGAGCATTTCGGGGATATACGCACCCCCGAACTCGCCGAAAAATCCGTTTTCATCACCAGAGTAGCTCACTTTCGCACCTCAGCCATAACCTCCTGCACCAGCGAAATGGATTTAAGCCCCGGCCGCACCTCAACTTTAGAGTTGAAATCAACCCCATAAAATTTTTCGCACCCGCGCAAGCAGCCCAAGACTTCCCTGATATTCTCGCGCCCCATTCCTCCACTCACAAAAAATGGATTGTTCCCCTGGTAGCTCTTCAAAATATCCCAATCAAAGGCCTCGCCCGATCCTCCAAAGCCCGCACTCTGGGTGTCAAACAAAAACCAGGAGCAGTAAGACTCGTACGCCGAAAGTTCGCTAAGATCGAACCCCGGGCCAACTCCAAAAGCCTTTATCACCGGTAAGTCAGGCACCTCGCGGCTTAGGTCCCGGCAAAACTCCGGCCCTTCATCCCCATGTAACTGCACTACATCCAAAAAATAAACGTCTTTCTTGTCGATAATATACTCGATACTTTGATTGACAAAAACCCCGACTTTTTTAACACGCGCGTCAAAGTTTCGCAGCTGGGCGGTGTTAAGTCTTAAACCCACAAAACGCGGCGAAGCTTCATAGAAGATAAAACCCACAAAATCCGGCTGAAGACGTGAAATATCGTCGATGTTCTGCGGATCCCGCAAACCACACACTTTTATTTTAAGCATGGGCTTCCCCGACATCTCCTAAGATTTCACTTACGTCGCGAATCACCTCGGCGCAAGCCTGCTCCGGTGAACCACTCTGCATAAAAAGCTGCCCCATCAAAAATCCATCAAAACCGGCGCGCTTAAGCTGTACAATCTGCGCTGCGTTCTCAATGCCAGACTCGGATATTTTTACAATTCCCTCTGGAAGATGCTCCACCAACTCAAATGATCTCTGCAAATCGACACTCATTTCGGCAAGATTGCGGTTATTGACTCCAATTAAATCTATCTCCCCGCAAAAAGCCTCCTCCAGATCTTTTAAACTGTGGATCTCAAGCAGCACCTCCAGACCCAAACTTGTGGCAAACGCGGCCAACCTCTTAATCTCTCCAGCCGGCAACGCCCGACCGATTAGAAGCGCCACATCCGCTCCAATAGCCTTAGCTTCTACGAGCTGGTACTCATCCACAATGAAATCCTTGCGTAGGATCGGGCAGTAGTTAAACCTGCGCGCAATTTTAAGATCCTCGGCGCTCCCCCCAAAGAACTCCTTGTCCGTAAGCACCGAAAGAGCCGAAGCCCCAGCCTGCATATACCCGATGGAAAGACGTTCCACCGAAATATTCTGATTAATATCCCCTCGAGACGGAGAACGACGCTTAATCTCGGCGATCACCCCAACCCTGTCCTGACGCCGCAGATACTGCTTTAGAGAAACGCAGGGCGTTTCATAATAAATGCTCTTTTCAAGCCACTTGATAGGAAAAAGCTCCTTGGCTTCTGCGACTTCACGACGCTTAACCGCGATTATTTTCTCCAAAACGCTCATGTCTTTGGCCCCTCCTGGCGCAGCGCCTCCAAAACCGCAAGAGCCTTGCCTGAGCGCAACGACTCACGCGCCATCTCAACAGCCTCCTTATAGTCTGCCGCCCGGCCACATAACTTTAACGCCGCCGCCGCATTTACACAAACCACTCGCTCCTGAGCCGGGGTCCCCTGCCCCTGCAAAATGCGCATAAAGATCTCCGCAGACTCAGTTACGCTGCGGCCACCACTTAAATCCTGCGCCCTCACGGCCTGACAGCCCCAATCTTTAGGCTCCAGTAGACGCTCTTCGTTTCGCCCTTGCAACAAACAGGGACTGGTTAACGAAATCTCATCGTAACCATCCAAGGAGTGTAGCACCACATACTTCACTCCCAACTGCTGCAACAAATAGTGGTAGAGGCGCTGCAAGCCAAAAGTAGCAACTCCAACTACCTGCGCTGGAGGAGCAGCCGGATTGACGAGAGGACCAAGCAGATTAAAAAAAGTTCTAACTCCCAGCTCCTTTCGGATGGGTGCCAGATGCTTCATGGCGGGATGAAAAATAGGCGCATGCAGGAAGCAGAAGCCACTGCGCTCAATTTGGGCTTGGGCCTGCGCCGCAGTCTTTGGAAAATACACACCGACCTGCTCCAAAACATTAGAAGCCCCACACACGGAGGAAGCCGCATAGTTGCCATGCTTTGCAACTCTCTGCCCTGCTCCCACTGTTACCAACGCCGCTAAAGTTGAGATATTGAAGGTGTCCTTTCCATCCCCACCGGTGCCTACCAAGTCGACAGCATCATACGGGCTAAGATCGACCGGAAGACAAAGGTCCAGCATTGCCGCGCGAAATCCTTGCAGCTCATCCACACCGATGGGCCGCATGCAGAAAACCGTCAAAAAGGCAGCCACCTGCGTAGGCGCATACTTGCCGGCGGCAATCTCCTTTAAAATCGCGCGCGACTCTTCCACCGAAAGAAAACCATGGCGGAATAGCCGCTCTAAAAACTCCCTCATGTTTCCTTAGCGCTCCAGCCAATTCCTAATAATCATTTCTCCCTGCTCGGTCAGCACCGACTCGGGATGAAACTGCACCCCCTTAAGATCATACTGACGATGCGACAAAGCCATGATCCAGCCTGCCTCATCTTCCGCCGTAATCTTCAGACATTCCGGAAAGCCTTCACGGGCCACCACCCAAGAATTATAGCGCCCAGCCACAAAGCTCTGGGGCAAGCCTCGAAACAGGGGCTCTGCGGGATCTAAAACCCGCACAGGCAAGCCTTTGCCGTGCGCGACTTGGCCTAAGTTGAAAAGCTTCGCGCCAAAGACCTCCCCTATACACTGGTGCCCCAAACACACGCCTAAGATGCTTTTTGAATCAGCGTACCGCCGCACCAAATCTGGCATCAAGCCGGCCTCGCAAGGCAGCCCCGGGCCAGGCGAAAGCAAAATCTTATCGTACTCCGCTACCTGGTCTAACGCGAACTTATCGTTTCGCACCACCTCCACCTGAAAGGTGCCGATTTTTTTCACAAGATGAACTAAATTGTAGGTGAAAGAATCATAATTATCTACAACCAACAGCCGACCCATTTCAGATCTCCTCCGCCATTTGCATCGCCGCCTGCAGCGCCTTTAACTTATCGGCTATCTCCTGCACCTCGCTGGCTGGCTCCGAATCAGCCACCGTCCCAGCCCCAGCCTGACTGTAAAGCACCCCCTGTTTGCTAAGGAACGAACGGATCATAATGGCATGATTGCAATCCCCGTTAAAACCAATGTACCCGATCGCTCCGCCGTAAAATCCACGCCGACCTTTCTCATAGCGATCTATCAATTCCATAGCCCGACGCTTGGGGGCGCCGCTTAAGGTTCCGGCCGGAAATGTGTCCACCAGCAGCTGCACCGTCCCGGTATGCTCGAACATCTGACCACTCACTTTTGAGACCAGATGAATCACATGCGAGTACTTATGCACCTCCTTAAAGCGCTCTACAAATACCCCATCGCAATGTTTACTAAGATCGTTACGCGCTAGATCTACTAGCATGACATGCTCGGCGTTCTCCTTAGGATCGGCGCAAAGCGCTTCAATCGAGGCCTGATCTTCTTCGTCTACGCTGCTGCGCTTGCAAGTTCCCGCAATCGGATGGATGCTGGCACGGCGTCCTTCAATCACCAACTGCGCCTCCGGGGAAGAACCGAAAATTCTATATCCCCCACAATCAAAGAAAAAAAGATACGGTGAGGGATTGATCATGCGCAGCGCGCGGTAAACCACAAACTCATCACCGTAATAGCTCTGCGAGAAGCTGCGTGAGGGTACGATCTGAAAAACATCCCCTCTGAAAATGTGCTGCTTGCAAGACGCCACCATTTGCTCAGCCTCAGCCGCGCTTAAATTGGAGGTCTCCGGACCTTCTCTCTTAAAACAGTAAGATGCCGTTTCGCCGCAGCGCATCATCTGCAACAACTCATCCATCCCGACTGAGGCGCGGTCCGCACCGCTGTCCAAGCATTCATTTTCAAGAATGTACATCTGATGCTCGTAATGGTTGACAGCGATGATAAAACGGAAAACGCTATAATAAATCTGCGGTATGGCGCGCTGTGCACAAACTTCAGCTTTAAGCTCTATTTCCTCAAAGTACTGGATTGCATCGTAAGACAAGTAACCAAATAGACCGTTGGCGATGAAGGCAAAGCGCGGATCCCCCTCAACCTGAAACATGCGGCTATAATCGTCAAAAGCGCGCAACACTGACTTGCCGCACAGGTTCTTCTGGATCTCACTTCGCCCATCCGGGAAAATCGTTTCGACCTCGTCATTTTCCACCCTAAAGCTTGAGATCGGATCGAGGCAGATATAGGTAAAACAGTTCTGATTAGGCCGATAATCGGTGCTCTCCAGAAGCACGCTACGGGGGAAACGATCACGCATACGCAGGTAAATACCAACCGGTGTGAGGGTATCGCCGAGTACGCGTTTTATTTTAGAGCGGAGTCTAATCATGCTAAACACTGGACACATCAGTTAGTAAAACCATAGTCGGCTCTGTGTAACCACTTATTAAGTGCGGGTAATCAAAGGTTTCATCTATGAAAGCTTAGACTTGACGTTACAAACAGTGTCTACAGCGTATAAGCATCAGTTACAACCTAGCGCCTAACCTCTTTAACTTACTCATTATTTCTAGCCAGACAACGACGCACCTCCTCTCTGACCATCACGCTGGATAATCATGATCAGATCCATCTGGATTTGCAAGGGGGTTTTGCAAAGTAGGACGTTTACCTCCCACCGTACAGTTGTCCTATGGACAGAAGTTTAGCCCGGCGGCTAGAATCCGGCAGATTAAGTCTGGGTGGATTGGTGAGAGTCCAAAACCTGACTGGCATCTAAAGGCGGAGTCTTACGAAAATCTTAAGGCAGGGGGGGAGCATCCAAAAACGGGATACACCTAGACGGGAAGCAGCTTGGCGCGGATCATATCTCTAATCTATAAATTCCTCGCTTTTTTTTGCGATCTTAGATTGCCATGTTTGAGCACTGCGCTACTTTTGTACCTTCTATTTGGCGCAGCGCCGGGAGAAGCCCAGCGTGGTCCTGCGCCGAAAGTGCCGCATAAGAAGGCGTTTAGCAGTGAGATTTCATCTATTCAAACTTACACTTACGATGCCGGACCCTCATCTAGCTTAAGCGACTTTATTGAGCCTGGACCACCAGACGCCTACAACCAACTAACCCTGGCAAATCTTCGGTTGATGAAGGAAGTCGCTCAACCAAGCCACCGACCGGATGATTATGATTCAGATCTCACAGAGCGCGTAGTTAGTAAAATGCTGACAATCCAATCTTTCAGATCTGTTTCAGCGCTTATAAATAAATCTGAGTTGCAACAGAGCTACCGCAGCGCTATCAGAGGTGTTAAGAAACTGCAGAGCCGGTTTCGCTACAGCTTACAAAGCGGAAAAGAAGGGCTCACAGTCTCTAGGCGAAAAGTCGGAAAGAAGCTGATTGAAGTCAATTTGGATTTTAATCTGCACCAGGGAGTTGACCCTCAGATTAATTTCGGGAAATACTTCCGTGTTAGGTATGATTTTATCAATAATCGCTCGATACTAGAATACGGTTTTGAGTTTTGATGGGCTTCCAGGATCGTTTTCCTGTGCGAGCCCCTTATTTTATCCTTCTTATTTATCCTTCTTAGGAGCCTTAAAAAATGCGCTTTGTATTTAAAAATTTGACCCTATCGCTTGCTTTACTTGCTCTTACTCTGGTTGCCGGATGTAAGCGTCAAGATACCGCATCCCCCGCCAAGACGATCCTCGACAATCCGCTGCTACAGCAACTCCCTGACGACACCTTGGGGTTTTACACTTGGAGGGCGGACACACCCGCCTATCAGAAACTGTCGAAAAGCCAGTGGCACCACGACTCAATTGAATTGATAGAGAAATTTTCAGGGATTGCTTCAGAAAAACTGAAAGATAAAGACAGCCTGCCAGATCATTCTCTCAAGGCGATAAACGAAGCCATTAAATCTTCTGGGCTCGCCGACGAGAAGGGCACTCCTGCGATTAGTAGCGGCGTCGTATTCGTGTCAAGCAAACGAAGCGAAGTCCCGGTCACTGTGGGCATCTTAGCGAAAGGTTCCCCGGGCATTAATTTGAACGACAGTTTAAACGCCCTTGCTGCCGCCCTAAAGAAACAAGCTCATGACATCAGTCCCACTAAATTCGCCGAGGCTCAGGGATATACCCTTAAGCTTAAAGACACATCTTCCGAGATAAGTTTGGTTGCAGATGCAAGCCGCCTGGCTGTCAGCACTGATCCAAAAATAGCTGAAGGGCTCCTGGGTCCGCAGACAAGTTACATCAAAAATGTAAAATCTTCTGCGCGCTTTACGAAGGCTTCATCGGGGCTTATCGACAAACCTAATCAGCTGGCTTTTTTGTACGCAGATATCTCCGAGCTTATTAAATCCTCCCCGGCGCTGCAGGCCCTACGCCCCGATAACGAACCCGCTTTCGATAAAATTAACCCGTTGGCGTTGGCTGTGGCTCACACTATGGACACAAACCAACACTACGAAGCCCAACTGGTAATTGAACCTGGCCCTAGTGGTCAGGATCTGCCCGCTTCGCTTGAAGCGACTAGCGCCCACTCCACTTTAAACAAACTACCTTCCGACACAGTTCTCTCTTTAATGTTGGATGGAAAGTTAATCAAAGATTTAAAGGAAACGGGGCTGCAGGACGCTGGGCCAAATCAAACGGAAGAATTAAGAAGACAACTAGCCTTGCTTGATTTAATTGATGGGTTAACGCTTGGAATCCGGGGAGCCCCAGCCGGCACACTTTTTCCGGAGGTGCTGTTGCTCTCCGAATCAAAGGAAAGCGAAAAACTGGAGGGTTCTCTTAAGGAAAGTTTGGCGGAGTTGCTGGCTACAGCCGGGATGCCTGCCGCCGAATGGCAGCAAAAAGCCGTTAGCGGAGTGGAGACTAGTTACTGGTTCAGCCCAATTGGAGGGGTGGGTCTTTATGTTTCCCGTAAGGATGAGGTGGTTGCGCTCTCTTCTTGGGACTCTATCCTTTCCTCTTACATTCAAGCAGGCTCGGAGGGTTCTGCCACATTGGGTAGTAGCTCGCCTGAGCTAAAAGAGGAGCTTAAGAAAGATTCTCCGCTTGCTCTTCTCTATCTCAACTTCGATAAGTTGGCTACGATGATCGAGACTGCCAGCGGTACGCTTGCGATGTTTACCGGTGGAACGCCGGCCGTGGACCTCTCCCAGATTAATGAGCTAAGAAAAATGGGAAGGATGCTTATGGCGGTGAGGTACCATGACTATATGCTTAAAATCTCTGCCCATTACGAAGCTAATGACGCAAAGTAGCATATAACCTCCCTCGTTATGATTTGGGAACCAATTTGCATCTCTGGTAGGTGACGTGTCATCCAATCTTGACGAACGTACCGCAGATCGGGGGGGGGTTAAGATGAGTAGTGTGCAGAAGCTGCTAGATATTTCCAGTCGATTAAGCCACTTAGAGCAGGCAGCGGAATGGGTTGCCAAGGAAACAGTACATACTGACAACGCCATTTCTCAAACTGGAACGTTAATCTGCGTCCTAGCGGAAGAGGTCCGGGAACGGGTTTGCGCTTTAGTGCTCGAACTGGAGAACGACCTAAAGGAGGTCTTGGACTGCGATAAGCTTAATTAGCATCACGTAAAATCCAATACTGATTTCGGAGTAACCGTTAACATGAATATTACTTTCTCCGGAGAAAGTGAAATTTACGTGAACGGTTACATTTCTGGTAAACAAAAAATAATAAAATCACTTAGTTAGGCGAACAAGCAAGCAGCCAAACAGCGCCTAAATCGCCTTCCCCAATCATTAATGAAAACCGGCCTCCATCTAACCTGAATCACCTTTGCTCTCTTATCGGATAAGACTAGTGAGCATTTAGGTTGGGAATTTGGGATGTCACAGGTTGTACTTAATATTTCACGGATTGGATGCTCTGATGTTATCCAGCTGGTAAGCGGCAGTTATATCAGAAGCAGACTAAGGGTCCCCACTCGCGAAGTAGCAGTTTTAGGCCTGGTACTCTGCCTTCTACAAGTCATGGATGGAATTCTTACTGCCGCTGGGGTGAATATGTTTGGTGTTTCAGCAGAAGGGAACGTCCTTCTAAGAT
This sequence comes from Deltaproteobacteria bacterium, assembly GCA_012514925.1. Lineage (GTDB taxonomy): Bacteria > Bdellovibrionota_C > UBA2361 > UBA2361 > JAAYZI01 > JAAYZI01. Next base: position 13,818 of record JAAYZI010000283.1, read on the forward strand.
ACCTCATGGAGCAAATCGGTTTGATACCAGCCCTGGCCGCTGCCAAATGCGCTGCGATTGCTGCAACCGTGACTCTTTGCATGCTTGCCACCCAAGTTTCTTGGATAAGCCGCGCCCTAAAAGGAGTAATCGCTATTTATCTGCTCGCAGCAATTGTCCCCTGGACCTTTATTTTAGTCTCTGGGAACTAACCAGATATCTCACCAGGTCTCCGCTGCACCGAGCCGTATGCTCCCGTGGTAATAAACCGCCCTACTAAACCACACTCCATTACTTTCTCTGGAGAAAGTAAAAGCGCAAAGTAAGTAGTTAGCTGATTTTTAAGACTTTAAGTGTTTGTAATTCTTGCTTAGTAACCATTTACAAATCAGCCGCACCCGATTAGGGGGCGACCATTTTTTTTTGAACAGATACCCATAGCATGGCATTTAGTTTAATTTACTGTATTATAGAAAGGTTATGAGAATTACCAAGTGGGGAGAATACGGGATTCTTTGCTGTCTTTATTTGGCAAGGCACGGATCTGAACACTCAGTGGGCGCGCTTGAGCTGTCACGAGAAAGACACATACCATTACAATATACACAGCAGATTTTGCAGCGACTTCGCCGCGGAGGAGTTATTGAAAGCCTCCGTGGACCAGGCGGCGGATATAA
>JAAYZI010000284.1 GCA_012514925.1 Deltaproteobacteria bacterium
CTGGGCTTTTATTAAACCTTGTCACATATACATATCTCGCGCGTAGCATACTAGTTTAATTTGCCAATCCTTTGCGCGAGATAAGTATATGCGACAAGGCCAATATTAGGTCGTACCAGATTGGATGACCTTACGTTTTATATGCGGCTGCCATACTTACTTTCTCTGGAGAAAGTGAATTTAGCTCCGCGTTACCGTCAGCCATCACCAGAAAGGTTTTGCTAACCTGGGCTTTTATTAAACCTTGTCACAACTTGTGCATATTAGCTTTGCGGCTAATATGGCTCTTCGTGCGTTTAAAAAGCATCTTCAATATGCTTGGGCTGATATTGTTGTCTGAAAAGGCTTCTGTGTTGATGCCGCAGCACTGTGATAATGTCGAAGCGGTAGTGACGGATACGTTTGCGTGAGATTGATTTCAGGTTTGCGCGCACGAAATGTTTCGCGATCCGTTTGATGCGCGCTTGTTTTGCGGTGTCTACGGCGTTTCTGGGTTTCCAGATCATGGCCCCCTCTACTTTCCGGCGGGTTTTTACCTCTACAAAAATCAAGGTGCGGTTTTTGACGGCAATAATATCGATTTCCCCTAAAGCGCAGCGCCAATTTGTGTGCCAAATATAGTGGCCGGTTTTCAGTAGCAGTTTTATGGCCGCGGCCTCCCCGCGTCGGCCGACGACTAGGTGCTTAGACTTAAGTTTTACCAGCTTGAATATTTCACCAGGTTTCGTCGCAAGCCGAATCAGTTTGTTTGTTTTGTCCAGGAGCTTATTAAGCTTCTTAAGCCATTTTCTAGCAATATTCTTTGACGCCTGCGAAAGTGCGGCGGTGAATGCAGCTCGGCCCGAGCTTTGAGATTGCGTCGCGATGGCTCTTTGTCGGATAACCGGCATGTTTAGCTAATCCATATCCTGGGTATTTGGAGTCTAAGACCCGCATTAGCTGGTCTCGGTGCACCTTGGCGAGTATCGAAGCGGCTGAAATTTCAACATGTAGGCTATCTCCTTTGACTACGTTTCTTTGAGGCAGTGCTGTGTCAATCAGCATGTCGCCGTCAATTAGCACAAAGTCGGCTTTAACTCGTCTAAGAGCCAAGCTCATCGCCAGCTTTGTGGCTTGGCGGATATTCATTCGATCAATACGCCTAGGGCCGACGGCTACGATTGACCAAGCCACGGCGGCTTGCTTGACGACCTGCGCTAGCTCTTCGCGCTTTTTTGCGGATAGTTGCTTGGAATCACGTATTTGGGGGTTGTAATAACCATCGTTAAATACTACTGCGGCTGCCACTACAGGGCCGGCTAGCGGACCTCTTCCCGCTTCGTCAATACCGGCGATTAACATAGGAGCATTATTTCCGTTTGTTCCGTTTTAAGGCGGGATTTTCAATCCCGATTTGGCGCGAACCGCCCACTAGTCTAGACGCGATTAAGAGGACCAAGGGTAGCAATAAAAATTGTATTACACCCATGGGAACCCAGGTGGTTATGGGAGCGTTCTCGAACTGTGACAGTAGGAAGTAATCAATTATGATTGCGGCGATTACGCATCCCAACAAGAAGCAACCTTGGCGAAAGAAATCACCGGGATTTTGGCGACGCGGTGACTTGCCTAATTGTTCGAGTTTAGCCCATAGCGCCACCATAAAAAAGCCGGCTGGAAGCAGCAGCCAAACCGTATAATAGATCGAACTGTACCGTGTCATAGACAAAGAGCTCCAATTGTCAACTTTCGTGTCAATCGCTTGAAGTAAACATATTATACACTCTTGTCATATTTAGCGTACAGTATGTATTTTTGGTCTGGAGGAGCCGCTGCTTTGTGAGTTTGGTATTTTAAGCAGCGATAGATAAAAGCAGGGTTATGACGCGTAAAACAGAACAGAAACAGGGTAAAAATAAACGAAGTCGTAAAATCAAAACCACTAAAGAGCCGAAGGATATCGCCCAGGTGGTTAGGCGGGAGCGGCGGCGCCATCTTGATGAGCGTTTGCACATATTGCATCAACGAGCGATGTTGATTGAAGAGGAGTTGCGTCAGCTAGATGATGATCGATTTTACAGAGTTTGTATTTTTGGTAGCGCCCGCCTCAAGCCCGAGACTCCGGATTATCAGAAAGTTTTTGAGTTGGCGCGTTTCTTATCGTGGGAAGGGATTGATGTTCTGACAGGTGGTGGTCCTGGTTTGATGGAGGCCGCAAATCGCGGTGCCAAACTTGGTCAACAAGAGAAACGCACCAAATCTCTTACGTATGGGATTTCAATTGAGCTTGAATGGGAAGTTGGTTTGAATACTCATTTGGATATAAAGAAACATCATTATCGGTTTTCGTCGCGATTAGATGAATTTATGCGTCTTAGTCATGCGGTTGTGGCGACACCGGGTGGCATCGGTACTTTGTTGGAGTTGATCTTCACCTGGCAGTTGGTGCAGGTCAAGCATATGACTCTGCGGCCGTTGGTGCTAATGGATAAAAAATTTTGGGGGGGTCTAATCTCTTGGATGAAAGATACGGTGCTGTCGCGTGGGCTGGTCTGCGCCTCTGATTTTAACGTCATTCACATGGTGGACACTCCCGAGGAGGCTCTTAAGGTTATTTCGGACCATCATCTCACCTTCCGCAATCAGAAAGCTTCAAAATAGTAGGGCAGTAACGCAATAGTACTCGATATACTGTTCATCGTAACCGCTCACGCGTGGAAATTGATCATGCAATTTTTGTTTTCAGCCTGGGCGGTAAAAATTCACTTTCTCCGGAGAAAGTGAAGACTCCGCGCCACCGTCAGCCATCACCAGAAAAACTTTGCTAACCTGGGCTCTTATTAAACCTTGTCACATATACATATCTCGCACGTAGCCTACTAGTTTAATTTGCCAATCCTTTGCGC
>JAAYZI010000285.1 GCA_012514925.1 Deltaproteobacteria bacterium
CTGGGCTTTTATTAAACCTTGTCACATATACATATCTCGCGCATAGCCTACTAGTTTAATTTGCCAACCCTTTGCGCGAGATATGTATATGCGACAAGGCCAATATTAGGTCGTACCAGATTGGATGACCTTATGTTTTATATGGAGAAACCTAACATCGTCTGTGTGGTTGTATCTGTTTGCGAATTTTACTTTCTCTGGAGAAAGTGAAGTTTTATCACCCACGATTCCGCATTACCGTCAGCCATCACCAGAAAGGCTCTGCTAACCTGGGCTTTAAGACCAACATTAGGTCGTACCAGATTGGGTGACCTTATGTTTTATATGGAGAAATCTAACACTGTCTGTGTGGTTGTAGCCACTTGCATGAATTTTACTTTCTCCAGAGAAAGTGAACTAATTCCACGCGTGAACGGTTACGGTATCCGTTTGCATGAATATTAAATTAGATGATGACATTGTGTTATCAGTGCGATTATCATAAAAAAAGTGGTCACCCTCTGATCGGAGGCGGCTTTACTAAATCGAGGCAGCGCCGCGCCATCTCTACCTGAGCCTTGCAGCTATCCAAAGCTGGTCCTTGCCCTACAAACGCCGACACTCGTTTCATTTTTGCTTCGCTAATAAGAGCAATGTACTCAAGCTTTTCCACCATTTCGGCCTTGCCTTCTTCCATGTAAAACAGCTTCGGAATATACCCAGCTGCCATACGCAAGGCAGCTATTACTTCCTGAGTCTCTGCATGATCCGCACGATTTGTTGCAAACACCAACGCTTCCCCAACCTTCAGATATATCTCCGATAAGTTTTGATGATTTATAGCAGCACCCCCTAACTCGCGCGAAGACTCGGCTTCATACGCAAAAAGGCCTTCCTTACAAGCCCCAGCAAAAGCCTCTCCACTCAAGACGACCTCATTTTGCTGCCCGCCTTTAAGGGATCTCGCTTCCGTTTTGCCTGGCCCCTGACCCTGATCAATCTTCATACTGCCCTCCCTGACCGCATTGTTTAGTACTGCCTTAATTCTAACTCAAGATTGAAACTAACTCTACTCTGCGTCCACTCATAAATTGCTAAATTTTTTGGGCTAAGACGGCCAATCCAATATGCGGCAATTGCCCTTGAAGAACTATACTAGGTGCAAATTTCCCCGGACAAGCTTTGGAAAATCTGGTAAGCTCTCTATCTTTCTCTTAAGCTGCTCAGGCGTGGAGGCAAAGCGGGGGCTGATCTCTAGATAGGCTCCATCCTCCAGCACCACCTCCACCCCAGCCTCCCTTAGCCAACGGGCGTACTCTTTAGAAAGAATCTCCCGCGCTGACTCCACGGAATCAACTCCAGTGAGATTCTTCACAGGGGCAAACTCTCGCTCCCGCGCAACTTCCAGATTCACATTGCGGGCATGCGGCAGGATATCGAAAATAAAACGCTCGCGTTTTATGCCGGGTCTCTCCAAAAAACCCTCTGGTGTCCAGGCTGAAACCGACTTCTGCGCTAAATGGTAAGGCAGGCGAGCGCCGGACGCGACAAAACGCCGCAAGAACTCTACTCCGTAAATTTCCAGCGCCGGCCGACCCCAGGCGATCAAAGCGTGTTCCTGCTCTGTAGCTGGCTGACGCAGAGTAAATGGCAGATCCGAGTACTCGATTACATGATCACGGTCGCCGATCTTAAGCATGGTACCGACCTTCTCAAGAGGATCCGCCTTGAGCAAAACTTTTGTCACAGTGTCGGCATTTCGAAAACGCCTAAACCCCACACCAGTTGGATCGAATACCGGCGCCAAAACATTATCAACCTGTATAAAGATAATTTCGGCTACGCCTAACCTACTCAGTCGCTCCAGGATCCCCGATTCGGCTAAAGCCTCAATGCATCCCCCATGTCCATTCGGATTCTTAAGGATCTGGTCCGGAGCTGCCAAAAGCACTTGCGCGTTAGCATCGCAGGTCGGCACCATCCCCTGGGTAAAAATGCTCACATGCTCCGGAGGAAGCCCGAAATAAGAGTGTTCTTTCAAAAACTTTCTTGTATCGTCATCAGTGGCAGGGCTGGTCATAATCAGGAGCGGAAACGGTTTCCCAGTTTCTTCCGAGACCGATAAGATCTTTTCACAGTGAAATTGAAATAAACTGTTACCGGATAGCGGCCCGATCGGAAAGCACCCTTTAGGGTGGTCGTAGCCAAGGCGTGAGCCCTGCCCACCCGCAACTAACAGCGCAGCTACTTCTCCATTTGCGTAGGCTGCATGACCGATGCGATCAATCTCTGTGCTCAGATGTTCACGATCTTCAAGCGTCACGACCTCGACTGGACAAGCTTGGATTACATCCGGCGGAGCATAGGTATTCTGCAATTCATCCCAACACGCAGTGCGTATGCTGTTAAGGAGGTTTTCTCGCTGCGGAGGCTCCAGTGTGGTAAGATGCGAGATGAGAAATTCTTGCCCAATGCTCTCAAGGTAAGCCGCGACCCGCTCTTTACGGAGCAAAGAGCTGCCCGAGCGGGCCAAACTCTCCGATGGGGTGGGAGAACAAGGGGTCTGAAGATCAGCGGCAAGACCAGACTTTGATTGACCAGATTCCGTAGGATTATATCCATCACAAGTCCCCTCACCCCTCAGGGGACCCTTTTTAGGGGTGAAAACATTTTAGGGGTGGAAACACTATCCATCTACATGGATATTACTTTCTCCGGAGAAAGTGAAATTTTATCGCCCAGGCTGAAAACAAAAATTCCATGACCGATTCCCCGCGTAAGCGGTACTGTATCCGTTTGCATGAATTTTACTTTCTCCGGAGAAAGTGAATTTAACTCCGCGTTACAGCCGGGACTGAAAACGAGATTGCGTAATCAATTCCATGATCAATCCCCCGCGTAAGCGGTTACCTCTCATGAAATATCGTCTGATAGCGTATATCGCTAAGGTAGTAAGATGCGTTCCTTAGGGAGGCTCCTCTTCATGAAAGAGAAGCCTCCCCTACTCCCAAACTCCCTTACTCCCTTTTTTTACTCCCGCCTTCCAAGCTCTCTATCAAGGAAGAAAATCCCATGACCTTGAGGACCAACCATCCCCACCTGTTCTAGGATCTTGGTGGCCGTGGCTTCCTCCTCCACCTGCTCCTCCAAGAACCAATTCAAAAACGATTGAGTCGTAAAATCCTGTTCCTCTACGGCAAGCTTATAAATATTCTGGATACTAGCGGTAACTTGTTGCTCATGCGCAAGTGTCACCTCCAACACCTCCTTAATCGAAGCATAATTAGTTTTCGGCTCCGGTAGAGAAGAAAGACTAACCGCAGATCCGTGATCACTTAAGTACTCCCATATCTTCATACCGTGCTCTACCTCTTCTTTGGTTTGAAGCTGAAACCAGTGCGCAAATCCGTCCAAATTGATCGCCTGACAGTACGCCGCCATACCCAGGTACACATACGCAGACTCAAATTCAAAATTAAGCTGTTTGGTTAATGCATCTTTGATTTTTGGTTTAAGCATGTTACCGTCCTTTCTAATTAACAAACTTGACTATCCCACTCTAGCATAACTACCTTAGAAGAGAAAAAGTAACCAGTATCCGGTCACATGAATATTAAGTTTAGGGATTACAATCTATTACCAGTGCAATTATAAGGAGTATCAAAAAAGCGAGCATCCAAACTTGAAGTTCGATTATACCCCGCCCCACTATTACGATGATTACGATCTCCAAAACCCTTAAACGATTACTCCTCCGGGCTACAGCGCTGCTCCTTCTTCTTTCGGGATTAGCCCTAGCTATGAATTTTTGGGCCTCAAAGCGGCTGCGCTGCGACACAGACGAGCAGGTGAGCATACGCCAAACTTTCGTTCAAGACCTCTTGAAGTTACTTGATGTCGCCCCAGGAAATGTACGCATCCTCTCACAACATACAAAGTCTCCCCTTTCGCGCGCACGTTTTGCTTCCAGCTCCTATTATCAAAGCCAGGCAAAAGCACTAGATCCTGGGGCCATCCTAATTGAGAGCCTCCCACTTCACAAAATGTCCCGCATAAGCGCTAGACTGATACTTAACAATATCGCCGCAGCGTTTCCAGAACTTCGAGTTTTTAGAGTTAATCAAGAGCTGATTCTAATAGCCTCGGCCGAGACTATTAAGCTCAAACCCCTTAAAGACGAGAAATTTTCCCCAGAAAGCATCCTCGGCAAAGAAGAGTGGATCCCACGCGCAGGCTTTAAGGATGCGTACGGCCGCACTTACGGCCATACTGTCAACAAACTCGCGCTTTTTTATTGGGGCCTACGCGATGCATATAATCGCAGCCTCACTAGCGTCGATCAGATTTTAGGCACACCGGATGAATGGCGTTGGTCTTTAATCTACAGCAGGCACTCATTGCTGGCAGAGTATATCCAACAAAACGGCGGCAACATTAACCTTGCCAAAATTATCCAAGCTGGGTGCGGACACGGGAAGATCGATCTAGTCGAACCCAACTGGCGCTATCTGCGCACTCCCTGCCGCGACGCTCTGGTGGGGGCGATCGCCGCGGACCCTTCCGCCACTCCGCAGCACCTGCAGCGTGAGTTTGGTTGGCTTACAGACTTCAAGAACCCGGATACTGCCTCAGCCTTACCCAATGCTCATCAAAGTTTGCAAGAGGTGTTAGATCAAATTTACTGGTTTGCTCAGATGGATTCGATTTTTCTACGCCTCTCTCCAAAAAGACTAATTTGGCAGACATCCAAATGTTACAGCACACCCTCGCCGAAGCACTTATTTTGCCGAAGCGAACTGGTGCGCACACTAAGTTACTGCGGTTATTTTGACCTGGCCAATAAAGAGCTTCTTGCACTCGAGCGCGACGGAGGGCTAAGACTAGACCGCAAAACTACCGCCGATCTAAAGAGCTATTTAGCCGCAGCCAAAGCGGTGCGCTAACCCGGATATTTCACCAGGCTTCTGCTGTCTCCTTGTATCGGCGCTCCAGGTCGTTCTATAATATCTGAGTTTTATTCCCGCTGTAGTGCCTACGCATTGTGAAAATGCCTATGATGTCAGAAAAATATTCCAAAGATGGTCAAGATCGCTACCATCGCCGCGGCGTATCCTCCTCCAAAGAAGAGGTACACGCCGCTATTAAAGACCTCGATCCGGGCATCTTCCCTAAAGCCTTCTGCAAGGTCCTCCCTGATTACTTTACCGGAGACCCAGACTATTGCTGCGTCGCCCACGCCGACGGCGCTGGCACGAAGTCTTCGCTGGCCTATATTTATTGGCGCGAAACCGGCGACCTTTCGGTCTGGCGCGGTATAGCTCAGGACGCTCTTATCATGAACGTAGACGACCTAATCTGTATCGGTGCGGTTAATCATCTCTTAGCCTCCTCTAGCATTGATCGCAACAAAAACCTGATCCCCGGCGAGGTAGTAGCTGAACTAATCAGCGGCACCGAGGAAACTCTACGGATGCTTAGAAGCTTTGGGATCAACATTTATAGCGGCGGGGGAGAGACCGCAGATGTGGGGGATTTGGCGCGCACGATCATAGTTAACGCCTCTGTCTTCTGCCGCCTGCGCCGCGATCAAGTGGTTAATAATGCGCACATCCAGGATGGGGACGTAATTGTTGGTCTAGCTTCATTTGGGCAAGCCGAATATGAGAATTCTTACAATGCTGGCATGGGCAGTAACGGTCTTATTTCCGCGCGTCATGATCTGCTCTCTCATGTTTATGCCGAAAAATATCCGGAGAGTTTCGACCCACAAATGCCCACCGAGCTTGTGTACTGTGGAAGCAAGTTGCTAAGCGACACGCTGGAAGACACTCCGCTTAACGTGGGTAGGGCGATACTCTCTCCGACTAGAACATATGCGCCGGTGCTCGTACCGCTGCTACGCGAACTTGGCTCTGATCTCCACGGCCTAGTGCACTGTAGCGGCGGCGGCCAAACCAAAGTCATGAACTTCGTGGAAAACATGCGAGTTGTTAAGGACAATCTGTTTCCCTGTCCGCCCCTCTTTCGCCTGATTCAGGAAAGTAGCGGCACGCACTGGAAGGAGATGTACAAGACATTTAATATGGGTCATCGCATGGAGGTCTATCTGCCCGAGCACCGGGCAGAGCGCGTGATACAAGCCTCGACTAAGTTCGGAATTGAAGCCCAAGTGGTAGGCCGAGTTGAACGCGCCCCCACCAAGCAGTTAGTAATTAGAAGTGAGTACGGTGAGTTTATTTATCACTAGTAACCGTTCACGTACGGAATTGATTACATAAAATCCACCAACACCAAAGCAGAGGGAAAAGGTCCCCTCAGGGGACCATTTTGGGGGGGGTCCGTTCACAAAATCTGCCGCCCTCGATCAGGGGGTGACCACTTTTTTTCATGATAATCGCACTGGTAATACAGTGTAATCACTTAATTTAATATTCATGTGAACGGATACTATCATTAATTCAAGTAACCGTTTGCATAAATATTACTTTCTCTGGAGAAAGTGAAATTAACTCCGCGTTACCGCAGGGAGGGACTTAAAATAAAATTGCGTAATTAATCTTAATCAATTCCACGAGTGAAGGCTTACCTAATTTGTATAAAGCCAAATAATTTCAAGGTGTTACGGGCGCAAACAGAGATAGCAAAAAATTATTAAAGCTCACCTTCCCTCTTACCGATAGCTTAAGTGACGGTATAAATAGGGCTAAACGAATGGATGTCGGCAGAATTCTTTCAATTGGACTTGCGCCACAGCCGGTGCGAGCCCCCTTACGAGCCCCCTTTCCCCCTATCCGCCGCATCGAGGCAGTCGGAGAGGAGGAGAAATCCTCAAACAAGATTCCCACACGGGGCAACGACGCCGTATCAATAAGCTTTTCCAAAGATTCTGACCAAACGCAGGTTAAGCCAGCCTCGATTTATAACAGCCGCGGCCGGTTAGCTTAACATTTCACGAAAGTCCTTCACCAGAAAGTAGGCTGGGTTTTTTACGGTGTGAAGTTCCCCCCCAATTCAGTGGTAGGTTACCATTGCATGTTTACTCCCAATTTTTTACTGTTGTCAGGGTCTATTTAACCAATTACAAGAGCCAACCTCATGAAACTTCTAGTCACCGGCGGGGCCGGCTTTATCGGATCTAATTTTGTTAACCTTAGCGTCAGCGATTATCCGGAGTATGAGATTACGGTGCTTGACGCCCTTACCTACGCAGGAGATCGCTCAAGCCTGGCCAAGGTCGAATCAAAAATTAGATTTATTAAGGGTGACATTTGCGACCGCGACCTGGTTGACCGGCTGGTATCTGAAAATGATATCGTAGTTCATTTTGCCGCTGAGAGCCATAACGACAACTCCTTGCTTGACCCGTCTCCGTTTATCAATACCAATATCGTAGGCACTTTCAATATTCTGGAGGCCACGCGCAAACACTCAAAACGCCTGCACCACATTTCTACCGATGAAGTCTACGGCGACCTCGAACTAGATGACCCCGGCAAGTTCAACGCTAACACCCCATACAATCCATCGAGCCCATACTCTGCCTCTAAAGCGAGCTCCGATATGCTGGTAAGAGCCTGGGTGAGATCGTTTGGTTTACATGCCACTATCTCTAATTGCTCTAACAACTACGGCCCATACCAGCACATAGAAAAATTTATCCCGCGTCAGATCACAAATATAATCAGCGGCTACAAGCCTAAACTCTATGGCAAAGGGGAGAACGTCAGGGACTGGATCCACGTCGAAGACCACAACCGCGCCGTACACATGATTATCAAAGCTGGAAAGCCAGGTGAGACATACCTAATAGGCGCCGACGGAGAGAAAAATAATCTCGAAGTCATACAGACCATCTTGGTTCTAATGGGTAAAAATGCAGATGATTTTGAGCATGTGACGGACCGTCCCGGACACGATCTGCGCTACGCCATCGACTCTTCGAAATTAAGAACCGAGCTGGGGTGGAAGCCAATCTATACCGACTTTAAGTCTGGTTTGAAGCAAACCATTAAGTGGTACCAGGACAATCAAGATTGGTGGAGCGCGCACAAAACCGCCACGGAAGCGAAATACAAAAAACAAGGGCAGTAAATTAAAAACGGTGACGCTGAACCTCAAGCCAGCGAAGCTTATAAAAACTGTCGCGCGGCGTGATATAACCGCTTTCAAACCCGGCCAAGACTGACATCAGCACCGCCATGGATTGGGTTAGTTCCGGTCCGGGCCGATAAAAATGGGTGGCCCCTGAAGCGAAATAAACTTCTCCGCGCTTGACTGCTGGAATGTCATCCCACCCCGGTAGCTTCTCAAAATATCTAAACAAGCGCGCGGCATCTTTTAAGTCCATGCCCTCCGGCGCCACAAGAATCACATCCGGCCTGTACTTTAAGACATCGACCCACTCAACTTCAGGCCCAGGTTGTCCGTCAGCGGGGGCCTGGCTTAAAGCGCCTGCTAGACGAATTAGATCTGGAACCCACAATCCCGCCAACTTAAGAGGCTCTACCGAAGAGAGCACTGAAAGCCTCTTACCCTTGATACGTTCGTAAAAGTTATCGCCCCAGACCATAAACTGAGCCTTCTGCCGGTGAGCAAGCTCCAGACCTTTATCCGGAACACCCAGATCTCGTGCCAGCCTCTGATAAACTTCGAACACTCCATCAAGCGTGCACGGGTTGTAAGAAAACACCGAAACCTCATGCCCCAACAACGCAGCTAGATCCTCCCGTAAATTATCAAGCACCAACGGCACAAGCTCTTTATCCGCAGGCACCTGGGTGATGATCACTTCCGGATCCGCCGCTTGTAATTCCGTTGGGTTTAAAATTTGAGAGCAGATGCTGGCTTCAAGGCTGTAGGCGCGTGCCGTAACAGAGAGCGCCCTTCCCGAAACACGGGCTTTTGTCACCTTGCCCTTGGTAAAAGCAGGGCAACCGCCGCAAACTGCGACCAAATTTTCCGTCAAACCAAAACTATCAACCAGGCCAACCAGGTAAGGCTCAAGCGCCGCAAGTCTCATATCTGCACCATAAATCGAACCCCTCATCAGAGCTAGCGGTGATTTTGCGCTTCAACTAATTATATCAATTGCAGATTTCAGAACCTGCTTTTATACTATTTCTATGAAAACGCTAAGGTCTCATTTTTACCCGATTCACTGGTTGTGCGCACTGTTACTTGGCCTAACGGCCTGCTCCTTACGAAACAGCTATCCCGGTTTGGTCAACAGAGGGATCTTGCCCCTTAGCGATAGCGACGCCTTGATGGGCGCAAACCTCTTTATGTCAAAAGAGATGGAGAAAAGCTCTTATCTGTACAGCTTTATTAAGACCCGCGGCGCTCCAACCGCAATTGAGCTGGCGCAAGCTTCAATGGGAACAACTAGACTGATCATGTTTTATGCGCGGGAACAGGAGGTTTACACGGCATCTCCCACCGAGAGAGAGACCGGACGGCAGTGGGTTGTGCGCGGTCCTTATCAGATTGATTGGCGCGATAATCGCCAGATTCAACGCGTCCAAAAGGCCATGCAGGACGAACCGGTTTTTAACCTATGGGGAAAAACCCAGCGCTTTGCTACGCGCCATCGCTATCAGCCTGAGAAAATTGTGCAGCCGGTTTTGCCACCCCTGCCCCCGCCCGCCCGAACCCGGAGGGCTCCGACGCGGCGCGCCGCTCCGAAGAGGCCGGTCAGTGCCAAGGTCGTGGCGACCGCAACCCCGGCGCCCACACAGGATCCAGCGCAGTTTAGGCCGTCAAATATTGACCAAAAGGCTCTCCTTATGGCGCAAGGATTTGCAGAACGAGCCGAAAATGGAGATTTAATCCATACCGTCAAAACGGAGAACCAATCCCTTGATAAGATCACAAAATGGTATACGGGTTCTGATAAAAATGTTGCCGAAGTGGCTCAATTTAACGGCACCACGCCAGAAAAGAAAATTGTCGTGGGCGAGCGCATCCACATTCCGCTTAACTTGATTCGGGAATTTAAGGCGATGCCGGATGAGTGAGGGTGATTATTTTTCGACGCCGGAATGGCTTTCCAGCCTGGTAGCATGGGATCGACCGGGGTTTACACCACAGCTACTTATGAAAACCGCGATTGATGTCGCGATTGCAAGCGCCAAAAACGGAGGCGGACCCTTTGGAGCGGTGCTTGCCGATGCTTCCGGTAAGATTGTGGAGATTGGGTGGAATTACGTTGTTAAATCCCACGACTCCACACGTCATGCCGAAACGCACTGCATCCGGCGCGCTCAGAATCTTCTTAACACCCACGATCTTGGAGCGCCTGGTCTGCCGGAGCTGGCACTCTACAGTAGCTGCAGCCCGTGTGTGCACTGTTTCGGTGTAATCTACTGGTCCGGCCTAAAGAAAGTCTTAGCCGCCGCCACTAAAGAAGATGCCGAAGCGGCCGGATTTGATGAGGGTCCACTTACCCCGGATATGTGGGCCGCTGCAAAAGAGCGAAAGGGTATAGAGTACACTCCATGTTTCTGCCGAGATCAGCAAGCTTTAGAACCATTTCGAGTATTTGCAGCTTTAAACGGAAAACTCTACTAGATAATTCGGTATCTGGAATCCGGTATTCGGTATCCGGTATCCATTCACGCATGACCAGGTCCCATCTCGAGCTTACTCGATATCTGTTCACATGAATATTACTTTCTCCGGAGAAAGTGAGTTCAGCATCCGCCGTTTTGGCAAACGGTTCTTTACCTAAGGGGGCTCATAGGGTTTTGAGTCTGGGTGACAGGGCACCCCAGCTGGAGAAGTGTTGCAACTTCCGTTTTTGGGCCTAATGATATCGCGGGGTTACCTTTACTTTCTCC
>JAAYZI010000286.1 GCA_012514925.1 Deltaproteobacteria bacterium
ACGGCCAATCACCGGATCTAACTCACCGGACTTAGCCAAGGCGGTTAAATCCTCACAAAACTGCTCCAGAGCGCTGCGCTTTTTTCTATCGCCCTTTTCCTGATGACCGACGTCCGAATCGTCCCCTTCCGCCGGAGTGAACTGTTCACCCTCTCGCTGCGCTATTTTGGTGACCCCATGGGAAATATAATTAATGACATCGATCTGTTCGATATTCTGTTTCTCTAAAAAATAAACGGCATGAGTGTCTTTCTCTAAAAAAATCTGGGCCAATACGTCCCCGCCGGTGACCACACCCTTGTCGGCGAAGTTCTTCTGCATAATGGCGCGCTGCAAAACCCTTTGAATGGCCGGAGTTTGAACCGGTCCACTTTCTGGGAGGTCACATTCTTCTATTATGGCTATTGGCGACATACGCTCGGCGTGCTTGTCAAAATATTCCTCTAAGTCTCGCCTAATCTCGGGCACGCAGCCGCCACAATTATGAATAGTCTTGCTTACCTCTTCATCAAAAAGAAGCGCATACAGCAAATGCTCCACGCAAAAGAAAAGGTGGTGACGATTAACAGCCTCTCGGTAGGCCGCCTCCAGGGTATAACTAAGGGCCGTACTGAACACTAAAACGCCTCCTTCTCATGGTACAACTGTATCAAGCTTCTTCCAATGCGCAGCGCAACGGAAAGCCTTCTTGCCTAGCGCGCTTATGAACCATATCTATCTTAGCTTCGGCGATCTGCTTAGGGTACACTCCGCACTTACCGCGCCCATGATTATGCACAGCCAACATAATATGTACCGCCTCTGCCGGGCTTTTATGAAAGATGCTCTCCAAAATTGCAACTACAAAATCCATGGTAGTATAGTCATCGTTGAGCAAAATAACACTGAAGAGCCTAGGCTCCTTTAGGCTCGTCTTTTCTCTTGAAAGGGTTTCAACCCCTCCCCGCTCTCCACCTTCAGTCATAACGCACTTATATTCAAGCCAATATGCCGTTAAAGGACTCGCTACCTTATCGCCATACTGATATTATACTCCTCTAGTGTAGATGAGAAAGTAGAGGGAGGATATTCCGGTTTAAACCATGGTCATTCAGGCCTTTCCACCAGTCGAACTTGCTGACCTAAATGGGTTTTTAGCCTTAGGCGGAGATTTAGAGGTCGACTCTTTACTGCTTGCTTATAAAAGCGGAATCTTTCCCTGGCCCTCTGACCCAGGCCATCTGGCTTGGTTTGCTCCTCCTAAACGCACAGTCCTCTTCCTAAAGGACGCTCACATATCAAAGAGCCTTCAAAAAGCCAGAAAACGAAGGGAGTATAGTTATCAGTGCAACACTAATTTTGCTGAGATACTAGCCGAGTGCGCAAAGCTAAAAAACCGGGGGAATCAGGAGGGCACCTGGATTACTCCCCAAATGCAGAGGGCTTATTTGAATCTGCATCATGCCGGATACTGTCACTGCTTTGGTTGCTATCATAACCACAATTTAATTGGCGGGCTGTACGGAGTTTCAATTGGGAAGATGTTTGCAGGCGAGTCCATGTTCTACCGAAAAACAAACGCTTCTAAACTGACTCTTTGTTTTTTAATCGATTTCCTAAAAGAACAGGGGGTAGATTGGATAGACTGCCAAGTGATGACACCACTGCTTAAGAGCTTTGGCGCAGTGCAAATTGAACGGGAAAAATTTATGCATCTGTTAACGGTAGCCATAAACCAAACTCCCATCAACTTTCCAGTCCATGAAAAACATGGTTAGTACTGTTTATGCTTAGTACTGTTTCCTAAGCAGTTTAAAGTCATGGCTGGCAGGAGAGCGATCCTCCCAATAGGACTCCACTGGGGCGCGAAAACGCAGGTCTATGACGCGCTTCCCACAAATTTTCAATATCAACGCTGTGGGCAGCACTGCTATCGTCCACAACAAAAACATAATAAGTGGATGTATCACCCGCCCCAAAACGTTGGCGAAAGCCATCCAAACTTTCCACGGATAGTACAAACTAAAGGGGGCCAGAAAACCCAAGCACAGCACCACCACCCCTAAAACAAACCAAAACACGGCGCTAAAAAGGGGGTTCTGGGAAAAAGCAAGACAATATATCGAAACAGCGATAAATATCAGGCCGAACAAAAGCCCAAACTCTCTCAAATGCCGGTGGACTGGCTTTCCACACCAAACCTCTTCAAGAAGGCGCGCTCTTTCTGAATTCATCATAAAACCAATTCCAGTCCGCCGCAGACTAATCGAGCTCGTATTTCTTTCTCCAATCCTCTCGCTCCTGCCACCTAGGCTGACGCTCCTTGTAGAGCACCAAGTTGCCTATCACCAGACAATCGATCTCAGTGCGCATAAAGCATGCATAAGCATCTGCCGGAGAACAAACGATCGGTTCTCCCCTCACGTTAAAGCTGGTGTTAACCAGCAGAGGGCAACCGGTCTTTTCCTTGAAGGCCGAGATAAGCCGATAAAAGCGGGGGTTATCTTCTTCTCTCACGGTTTGAATGCGCGCCGAGTAATCCACATGAGTGACTGCAGGAATGTCGGAACGGGGCACGTTAAGTTTAGCGATGCCAAATAGCTGCTCCTCTTCGGGAGTCATCTTGATGCGGCGTTTCTCCACAACTGAAGCAACTAAAAGCATATACGGAGAATCGCAATCCAACTCGAAATATTCGCTTACATCTTCGCGCAAAACAGAGGGCGCAAACGGCCGAAATGACTCCCTAAATTTTATTTTTAGGTTCATTTTAGACTGCATGCTGGAAGACCTGGGATCTCCCAAAATACTACGATTCCCCAGTGCTCGTGGCCCAAACTCCATACGGCCTTGAAACCAGCCTACTACTTTTTCTGCAACCAACAGATCGGCAACTTCGGCATAAAGCTGATCATCATCCAGCCTCTCAAAAACGGCCCCGAATTGCTGAAGGTCCGCTAGCATGTCTTCCTCGCTGAACTGTGGACCCAATAATGAAGCCTGTTGGGTGTCATGTTGTTCGTCCGACATACGAGGCTGATCCAAATAACCGTACCACACGCACAGCGCCGCGCCTAAAGCTCCACCGGCATCTCCTGATGCTGGTTGGATCCAGATGTTTTTGAAGGGGCCTTCCCGTAGAATCCGCCCGTTACCGACACAGTTTAGAGCCACTCCTCCGGCTAAACACAGATTGTTCAAACCTGTTTCTTTATGAAGAAAACGAGCCTGACGCAGCATGCACTCTTCCACTACAACCTGAATTGAACAGGCCAGATCCATCTCACGTTGACTGATAGGACTTTCTGGTTTACGTCGCGGACCGTCAAAAAGCTCCGCAAATCCATCCCCTGTCATGGTCAGCCCCGACATGTAGTTGAACCATTTTAGATTCAGATGAAAAGAACCGTCCTCTTTTAAGTCAAGCAAATTATCGTAGATTTTTTGCACGTATTTGGGTTGGCCGTAGGGGGCCAGTCCCATGACCTTATACTCTCCGGAATTAACTTTAAAACCGGTAAAATAGGTAAAAGCCGAGTATAGCAATCCAAGTGAATGCGGGAATTTTATATCCTTAACGATTTTAAAATGGTTCCCCTGCCCTACTCCTAAGCTGTTGGTAGTCCACTCGCCGACTCCATCGATCGTGAGAATCGCGGCTTCACGAAAAGGCGATGGATAAAAAGCGCTGCCGGCGTGGCTCTGGTGATGTTCCGTAAATAACACCTCTCCTTCATAAGCGAGTTCACGTTTTATGGTTTCGGGGATCCAAAGTTTCTGCTTCAACCACAAGGGCAATGCTTTAGCGTAGGAGGTAAACCCCTTGGGCGCAGTCGTAAGATATGTCTCAAGAAGGCGTTCAAACTTAAGAACGGGTTTATCGTAAAAAACCACATTATCAACTTCGGAGATCTCAATGCGCTGAGACTCCAAGCAGTACTTTATGGCATTGGTCGGAAACTCCGGATCGTGCTTCTTCCTCGTGAAACGCTCTTCCTGCGCAGCCGCTAAAATCTTGCCATCTTTTACCAGGCAAGCCGCACTATCATGATAAAACGCTGCAATGCCCAAAATATTCATGGTCCCTCTCTCCTTATTAAGCAAAGGTCCGCTTTAACTAATCATTAGTTTACCCCGACTTTCATCAAATGGGCGAGAGGAATCCCACTTGCGGGAAACGTTTACTCGGGAACACCTCGTAGAAACCGAGAGAGAACTGGTGGACCCAGGCGGGATCGAACCGCCGACCTCATGACTGCCAGTCATGCGCTCTCCCAGCTGAGCTATGGGCCCCAATTTTTTACAAGCTGCCTAAACTGCAAGCAGCCTTCTGGCGAGAGCCACTCTAAAAGGTAATAAATAATTTGTAAACAGGTTCAAATCATTACTTTTATCGTGGATTTTGCCAAAAAAATACGACTCGGCTACACTCCGGCCTCAAAGTCGGGCTGTGGCGCAGACTGGCAGCGCGTTCGCTTGGGGTGCGAGAGGTCGGCGGTTCAAATCCGCCCAGCCCGACCACTACTTGAATCAACTATCTCTTCTTACACTACAAAATAAACATGAATAATTCACGAAAGCGCTCACTTACAGGCATCCGCCCTTCAGGAACGATACATATCGGAAATTACTTAGGTGCGATTAAACCCGCTTTAGAGTGTCAGAAGGAATACGAGTGCCTCTACTTCATAGCGGACCTACACGCCCTAACGACAAATAAAGACGCCGGAGCCATACGAGAGCAAACTTTGGATATAGTCGCGACGTGGGTAGCGCTTGGATTGGATATCGAAAAACACCTTTTGTACCGTCAGTCGGATGTACCGATGGTTACTGAGTTTGCTTGGTATCTTAGCTGCTGTACAGGCGTTGGCTTTTTAGAAAAAGCCCATGCCTACAAGGATGCTGTCCAGAACAACCGTGATGTAAATCATGGCTTTCTGGCATATCCCGTGCTGATGGCAGCAGATATTGTGATGTATGACGTCGATATCGTGCCTGTCGGAAAGGATCAAAAGCAGCACGTTGAGATGGCTCGCGATATGGCCGGAGCTTTAAACGCCGCTTACAAACAGGAGTTACTAAAGCTGCCCCAGCCTGTGATACACGAACAAGTAATGACTATTCCGGGCTTAGATGGCCGTAAAATGTCCAAATCGTACAAAAATGAGATCCCACTTTTTAGCCCGGAGGAAGTGCTGCGAAAACGCGTAATGTCAATTAAAACCGACTCTACTCCCATAGATCAGCCCAAGTCCCTCAAGGACTCCCTTTTGGGAGAATTATTCAAGCTTTTTGCCACGCCGGATGAAGTCGCAGACCTTGAAGCGCGACTTAACAACACCAACATGGGATGGGGGCACGCCAAGGAAGAGTTGTTTGACGTGATTAACCGAGACCTCCAAGAACCGCGACAGCGCTATCTTGAGCTTAGGAAAGATGAAGCTAAACTGTGCGCCATTTTAAGTGAAGGAGCTAAGCGCGCATACACTATTGGCAGGCCCGTGCTGGATCGTATTCGAAAGGCCACGGGCGTTGGGCTGATTCCGTGAGTAATAAGGAAAAGGCCCCTCGAGGGGCCTTTTGTTTGGGGGTGAAACACTATCCGTTCACAAAACGGATACAGCGTTACTTATCTTAAGAGCTGGAGTGCCAACTGGGGCTGCTGGTTGGCCTGGGCCAACACTGCTGTTCCAGCCTGTTGCAAAATGTTCAAGCGCGTCAATTCAGCGGCTTCAAGAGCCACATCGGCGTCGCGGATGCGGCTTTCAGCGGCCGTAAAGTTCTCCCGAGCTACCGTTAAGTTCTTAATGGTGGTCTCTAACCTGCTTTCCGCCGCACCCAAGGTGCCTCGGTTCTGGGTTACCGATGTAATCGCATCGTTAATCGCGTCCAAAGCAAAACGTGAGGCAGATTGTGAGGCTTCTGCTGTTATATCTATGATAGAATAGATCGGACTCGACTCCCCTTCGCGGGCCAAGCCCAAAGCCGCAAGCGTGGCTTCAACTCCCGTATAGGCAATCGTCGAGAGCGAGCTGCCGTCAAAACCGATTTGGAAGGAAACTTGTCCACCACCACTAAGCAATTTCAATCCATTGAACTCAGTTGTGTAGGCGATACGCTCAACTTCGCTCATCAGCGCCGTAAATTCCAAGGCAATGGCAGAACGTTGCTCGTTACTGTAAACGCCATTAGCCGACTGAGCGGCCAACTCCGCCATACGGCTTAGCACGTTTGTAATCGAGGCAATCGCGCCATCCGTAATCGCAATAATTGAAATGCCGTCACTAGCGTTTCTTATTGAAACCGAAGCAACCCTTGAATCAGCCTTCAGATTTTCAGCAATCGCTAAACCTGCCGCATCATCGGCCGCCCGGTTAATCCGCATTCCCGAAGAGAGTCGCTCGTAGGCCGTTCTGAGTCGGCTCTCTGTCAGCCCAATATTTTTTTGGGCTGTAATTGACGAAACATTTGTTCGAATATTGAGTGCCATCCTAGACTCCTAACTTTTTCAATCCTCGGTTCACGTCGCTATTCTCCCGATTGGACGACCAGCTCATTTCGCCTCCCCTGCCTAACGTCCTATCAATTGCAACGCTAACTGCGGCTGCTGGTTGGCCTGGGCCAACACTGCCGCACCAGCCTGCTGCAAGATATTGAGACGCGTGAGCTCCGCAGCCTCACTCGCCACATCAACGTCACGGATACGGCTCTCAGCAGCCAAGAAATTCTCCCTAGCCACCTGCAAGTTTGAGATGGTCACCTCCAAGCGGCTCTCAGCCGCTCCCAAAGTTCCTCTATTGGCTGTCACAGAAGAAATAGCCCGTTTAATCGCGTCTAGAGCGTACCGCGAAGCGGATTGGCTATCGTCGGTGGTTGCCCCCAATATGGAGTACGACACCTCTGAGGTACCACTTGCAGAGAGGCCTAGCGACGACAGCGTCGCAGCAACTCCTGTATAACTAACCCTTGAAGTGGAGGAGCCGTCAAAGCCCACCTGGAAAACAACTTCTCCTCCTCCACTCAGTAATCTAAGACCATTAAACTCGGTGGTAATTGCAATACGTTCAATTTCGGATGTGAGTGCATTAAATTCATTCTGCAGGGCGGAGCGCTGAACGTTAGAGAACACGCCGTTTGCGGATTGCTCCGCCAATTCAGCGAGTCGGCTTAACACATTCGTAATCTGCCCTATCGCTTGGTCAGCGATAGAAATAATCGAAATACCATCGCTGGCATTTCGAATGGCCACAGTTGCAACTTTAGAGTCGGACTTCAAATTTTCAGCAATCGCCAATCCTGCCGCATCATCTCTAGCGTGATTTATGCGTAATCCAGATGACAATCTTTCGTATGAAGTTTGCAGCCGACTGGTGCTGCTATCAAGGTTCCTCTGGCTAACCAGTGAAGGGACGTTGGTGCGTATGTTAATTGTCATTGCCTGCTCTCCATGGCAAAAGTGTTCAGCTTGCTCCTAAAATCCTTCGCTCAATACTGCTCCTGCGAACCTATTCCCGGCAAAATTCGCTATATTTGCCGGAAACTCTTTCTCTTCTCCCCTCTGTTGCAAGCTTCTTGCCACTTCTTGGATCCAATGAATTTCGAAGGAACATCAGCCTGAAAAAAAGTCTGCGTAGCGTCCTTTAAGCTGCATTACCCTAACCACATATTTCTTGGTTATATCAGGAAGATACGATTCGATATGATCATACTGCGAAGGGTCCAAACCTGCCCTAGCCGCTCGCTGCTGCGCCGCCGCCACTCTTCCCTCTCCTGCGTTAAAAGCGGCTACGGCAAGTTTTTCCAATGAGGCTGAATTTGCCGCCGGAACAGTTGTCAGTTTATTAGGCAAGGTGGTCGCGCGGCTGAATATATCATGCAGCTTTCTAAGATATCCCACACCCAGATGCACATTCTGTTGCGGATCAAAAGGATTGTACTTAACCTGCAAGCCAGCCTGCGCGTGCATCTCCCGACCGGTGCTGTCCAAGAGTTGAAAGAGCCCTTTGCTGGCAAAGCCATCTGAACTTACCGCCACCGGATTAAAAGAAGACTCTGCTTCTGCCACCGACATGCCAAGAGATGGATCTATTTTGTGACTTAGGCCGGCGCGCTGGACTATGTTTCCAACTACGGCCGCCCGCTCACCTGAACTAAGACGGGAGAATTGGTCATTAGCCGGAACTCTACGCAGACCAAAGAGTGCTGGAGTTTTGACACCACTGCCACCCTCCTTGACAGGCGGCGACACCTCAACTTTTCCTAGCGACGGCTCAAGTCGCGGGGGAATTAGGCTGGGAAAATCACCACCTAACATCGCCATGGGTCCCTTCTCCACCTGAGGACTCATTGGTGCCATCGGTAGTTTGGGAGTAGAATCCTTTGGTTTATCAACTTGTTGCGGGCGATCAGGGGAAATACTGGCCAGTAATTTGCCAAATCCCGCACGGGAGCTTCTTACCTCAGAAGCTCTATCGGAAGAACCCACTAGAGCTGCAACATCACGGTAGGACGCGTTGAAATCTATCTTCATAAGTCACCAATCCTTGGCTGGTCACACTCTTAAGTGCATGCACCATGCCAAAAATCCTGTGCTAAGCTGTAATCTGGTACCCGGTCACATGAATAATAAATTAAGTGATTACAATGTGTTCCCAGTGCGATTATCATGAAAAAAACAGACAATGTTAGATTTCTCCATATAAAACGTAAGGTCACCCAATCTGTACGGCCTAATATTGGCTTTAATAAAAGCCCAGATTAGCAAAGCCTTTCTGGTGATGGCTGACGGTAACGCGGAATCAACTTCACTTTCTCCAGAGAAAGTAAAATTCACGTGGGCGGATACCATCACACAGACAATGTTAGATTTCTTCATAAAACATAAGGTCACCAA
>JAAYZI010000287.1 GCA_012514925.1 Deltaproteobacteria bacterium
GTCCCCTTAGAGGGTACCTGTTTCTTTAGAGGGAGCTTGTCCCCTTAGAGGGTACCTGTTTCTTTAGAGGGAGCTTGTCCCCTTAAAGAGTACCTGTCTCTTTAGAGGGAGCTTGTCCCCTTAGAGGGTACCTGTTTCTTTAGAGGGGGCTTGTCCCCTTAGAGGGTACCTGTCTCTTTAGAGGGAGCTTGTCCCCTTAGAGGGTACCTGTCTCTTTAGAGGGGGCTTGTCCCCTTAGAGGGTACCTGTCTCTTTAGAGGGAGCTTGTCCCCTTAGAGGGTACAGGTACCCTCTAAGGGGAGTGGATTTTGTGTAATCAATTCCATACGTGAGCGGTTACAAACTTTTTAAAGAGTGAATTCACCCGACAAGCGGTGTTTTGGAAAGGGGGAGTTTCTTCCGCAAAATTTTCCGCCAGGTACTGGTAAAGGCCGCTGTCTTGTACTGTGCAGGCATCCGGCAGGGTTAAGGCCACAAAAAGTTCAGAGAATATTTTGACCAGGCGGCTATGGTTAAAGAGCATGGATTTAGTCGAAAAGAATCTTTTAAGTGGAATTGGCCAGGAGGGTTCGGTTACAATCAGGGCTTCGATTCCGTTTTCACTGATTTTAAAAGTTAATGTAATGCTTGGGTCGGCGCTCGTATAGATCAACATGTAAAAGCCATCCTTAAATTCAAGGGTGGCCTCTAGTCTGGGGCAGCCCAGTTTTTGGGCAGCGAAATGTTCAGCACGTCGTAGTTTAGCGATGTGCTTAAAGGCGTTAATGGTAGCGCTGGTGGCCGGAAACTGGGATTCATGTTCCGGATCCAGCCAGGATTCAAAACGATCCAGCAAAGTTTCGGGTTTGGAGATAAAGCAGCGTAAAAAAGATTCAACTTTTTTCAACCATTCCCTTAGGTAATCTTGCGGTGGAATCTTAAAGGCAAGCTCCAGTCCGAGTGGCCCCTTTGCGACAAAACGCGAGGCGCCGTCACATGGTAGCTGTGAAAGTTCTAAGGCGAGGTCGCTAAACAGATCGAATTCGGCGTTCTTACGCTTAAGGTTGTGGTATTCAAGGCCGTGGTGCAGGAAATTAAGGGCAAGACGCAGGTCAATCTTAGGAGGAGTTTTCTGCCAAGATGCCAAGCGCGGCTCGAGCGCAGGGCCTAATTTGCGGTGCATGACAGCCGAGAGAGTGTGGCGCGAGCCGCACTTAAGCGAGACCTGGCCGGCCTCCATGGCTACGTACTGCAGCAAATCTTCGAGGGCTGTACTTTGGCGCAGTTCATCTTCGCTGCACAGTTCGGCGTGAAAGTTCTCTAACATCACCACAGTAATCTCTTCTTCGTCCCAACAGGTCCAGCTAAATCGTAGCTGGTCTCCCCAGGGTCCGTCGCCATGGGTGATGGAGAGAGAGATTTCTCCCGGCTGCTCTTCCACGGCGACCAGAGCGCCGTTTTTCAGGCGCGCATGTTTACGCACGGCACGTGCCTTGAAGGGGGTAGATTCTTCTGACGGGGTTTGTTGCGGCAGCTTTTGAGGCTTACCGCAAAGAAACTGATCCCAGGTAGCTTGTGCGCCGTTTTCAATAAAGGCGTCAATCAAAATCCAGGCTAACATTTTACTGGATCGGTGGGCACCGCCTTGCATGTTGCCGGAACCTAGATTTTCGAAGTGATGTAAACCCTGCTCTGACGATAGAAAGTGCCCGCGAGTCCAAACTTTGCCCTTGCCGATCTGGATGAATTCAACCATAAGTCGGTTTGGAAAGGGGAGTGCGTCTTGTTGTAGGCTGACTCTCATGACGCGCACATCTCCTGCTATCCTTTGGCGTTCGGTCGCCATTTCGGATTTAAAAGCGCCCCATTCAAAGCTAATCGAGTGTCGTGAGACCTCGTGGCTCAAAGCCGTATGCTGGGGGGTGTCCTGGTGCTGTGGGGTTATGCTAGTTGGCGCTGCTGTTTGATTCATGCCAAGTGGTTACAACTTCTTTTGATCTTTCAAGCCCTACAACGAAGCTCTGTAATAAGATCCTGCAACAAGGCCCTGTAATGGCTGTAACAGCCATATATATAATAGCCATATAATAGTAGAGCTCATGCCGCCTTGTAAAACATTCGATCTAACCATTTGAAAACAGTTACTAGTTAGAAAAAGGAGCGGCGGTTTTTAGGCCGACCGCTCCAATGTTCATTCAGGGTAACTGTAACCGGCTGCAGAGTTTCGCAACCTGGTCAGGATGCTTTGCGCTCCACCGCAGAGTAGTAGCGGACGGATTTTGTTATGAAGCCGCCCCGAGACTTTTGCAACTCGGGGTTCAATCCGAACTAAAACTCCTTGGAGTTGTCTGATGTTTTGTTCGACATCAGACCAAGTCCTTGTGATATCATCAAGAATGTTCTTGGTGATATCTGTTCCATTGCTGCTCCACAGAGATACATCTCTGTTTGCCAACGCCTGCACCAGCAGATCTACGTCGTCTCCGACGTCTCTCCTCTCCCCATTTCCATGTGTCTTCTGGGCACCCCGCTTTGTTTCGACGTAGCGGGTATGCTGGTTGTGGTTGATGCGACGTCGTGCACCACTTGCCGTGTTCCTACGATCCATATCAACGGCTCCTTGAGTTGAAAACATCTTCCCCGATGCCCCTTTGGCATAAGGGCGCGCCACCTTGGCGCTCGAGCTCACGTAGCCTTTTAAAAAACCTTTTAAGGCAGCATGAGCCTCGGCTGGTGGGCCTTCCCCGAAGCTCCATCAACCAGGCTCATAGCTGAGACATCTACCCGAAAATTCATAATTATACTGTAGAATATACTGCAGAAAGGAGGATTATGGAAGTACTGCGTTTCTCGGCGACGTAGCAAAATCTTTGCTCTTGTGAAGGTCTGCGCTCTTGGGCGATATTGGCGGAATGTTAAGGATTAAACTTTCAAACCGCGCACGTCAAACGCCGCCATCGCCCATTCGCAAGCTGGCGCATCTTGCTCAGCGCGCTAAGCGCGCTGGCACAGGAGTCTACCATCTTAATATCGGGCAACCGGATATCGAGTCTCCGGAAGAGTTTTTTGAGGGATTACGGCTGTTTAAGCAGAAGGTTGTGGCTTACGACCTTTCACAGGGAAACGAGGCCCTTTGTTCCGCCTGGTCGCGCTATGTCAACAAGACGCTGGGTTTGAACACTTCCCCCGAGGAGTTTCTGATAACTATGGGCGCGAGTGAAGCGCTGGTTTTTTTGTTTATGACCTGCTGCGATCCCGGTGACGAGGTGATTATCTTTGATCCAACTTACGCCAATTATATCGGTTTTGCAGCCGCGTCTGGTGTGACTTTGGTACCGGTGCTTAGCGACATGGAGCGCAATTTCGCTCTGCCGCCCCTGGAAGAAATTGAAGCTAAGATGACCAACCGCACCCGCGCGATTTTACTGTGCAGCCCCAACAATCCCACTGGCACGGTCTATACCGATACGGAGCTTAAGTTTCTTCTGGATCTGTGCGAGGAGAATAACATCTTTCTGATCGTGGATGAGACTTATCGAGAATACGTTTATGACGATCTTGAGCCGCTTTCAATATTTCATTTGGCTCCGCGCAATGAACGAGTGATCGTGGTGGACAGTCTTTCTAAGCGCTTTAGCTTGTGTGGCGCGCGCATAGGCTGCTTACTTACTACCAACCCGGAGGTACTGTCGGTTACTTTAAATATCGCTCAGGCGCGTTTAGCTGCCCCTACGATTGAGCAGTTTGCCTCGGCCTATATGTTGGATCATATTAAAGACGGCTATTTGGAGGGTGTGAGGCGGGAGTATCAGGCGCGCCGGGATACGTTGTATCAGGCCTTGAGCAGCGTGCCTGGGATTTCAGCGCACCTGCCCAAAGGCGCGTTCTATGTGATTGTCAGGCTTCCAGTTGACGACGCCGAACGCTTTGCGGCTTTTATGTTAGAAGACTTTTCCGTAAACGGACGCACCACTTTTATCGCCCCGGCGGCGGGTTTTTACATGCAAAATAGTAAGGGGCGGCAGGAGGCTCGACTAGCTTACGTGCTGGAACGACCTGACATTGAAGAGGCGGTTAAGGTGCTTGAAGCAGGGCTGCAGGCCTATCCCGGACGGGTTTAAGTCGGGCGCGCGCTAATTCGGATATTTCAAGAGCATAGGAGCCATTTCGCTAAACTTGGCGCAGCCTGCGCACGATTAATTCCACGCTGGGGATGGCGTGCGCAAAAAACTTTTTAAAACCACGACAGAGGTAATTAAGTCCTGGTTCACCGTCAGGAGTTTTGATTAAGCGGTTTTTTGGGCACTCGCCCCAGCGATCGCTTAGGTACGGGCACACTCGGCAGTACTTGGGCAAGGTTTCGCTCTTGGCGTAAGCAAACTTGAGTTGTCTTCTTGAAAATACTTGATCGCTAAGAGTCTCATTCTTAATGTTGCCAAGGCAGTATTGTGGGTACACATAATGATCGCAGGAATAGAGGCTGCCATCATGTTCAAGCGCCACTCCTTTGCCGCAGTACTGACTGTAGCTGCAAAGCTGTGCGGGCAGCCCTAAGTGCTGTGCTACTAGAGTTTCAAAGTGGTTCACCATTACTTTTCCCAGATCTTTGCTGCGCCAGGCGTCAAAGGTTTTGCACAGGAAGTATCCCCACTCGTCCGGGTCTACGGACCATGGGGTTACGATTGAATTAGCATGTCCGGGGCGAGCTTCAGGTGTGCCGTCGAGTGGCAGGCGGGCACTGTCCCAAGTATTGGGCGCGTCTTTTTCAAAGTTTCGATATTCGACGATTGGGATAAACTGCATGCGTGTGGCGCGCAGCTCGCGGCGCAAAAAATTATAAACATCCAGTGGCTTTTTAGCGTTGAAGGAGTTGACACAAGTCAGAGTGTTAAAAGGCACGCCGTGGCGCATTAGCAGCTTGGCCGCGCTAAAAACTTTTTCAAAACTAGGTTGCCCACTGGCGGTAACGCGGAATTTATCATGAATCTCCCGTGGCCCATCTATGCTTAAACCCACTAAAAAGCGGTGTTCCTTTAGGAAGTGGCACCACTCTGTGGTGATTAATGTGCCGTTAGTTTGGAGGTCGTTCTCAATTTGTTGCCCGGGCTTGGCGTATTTTTTTTGTAAGGCCATGGCTTTTTGAAAAAAATCCAAGCCTAGCAAGGTGGGTTCGCCGCCCTGCCAGGAGAACACTATTTCGCCTTGTGTGACCCCTTCGAGGTATTGGCGGATGAATTTCTCTAGAATTTCTTCGGACATTCGGCCGCTGCCGGGACCGTTGGGAAGTTGGGCTTTACTCAAGTAAAAGCAGTACGCACACTTCAAATTGCAGGATGACCCGCCTGGTTTGATCATGACGTGGAAGTGTCGTGAGATTTTCCCCGTGGTGATGATCGGGGCGTCGTATTCGTCCAGCATATCAAGGTCCTTTTGAAACGGGGCTATGTCGGTTTCGCCGGGTTAACCCTGATCTGCAGGGGAAGGAAGTTGCTCTTCGACCCAGGCCGCTAAAAGGGTGTAGCTTACCGCCAGGATCACCGGCCCGATAAACAGCCCGATTACCCCAAAGGCAAAGAGCCCGCCGATTACACCCGCAAAAATCAAGAGGAGTGGTAGGTTGGCACCGCGCCGTATCAGGAGTGGACGCAAAAAGCTATCAACCGTCCCTACCAGTGCCGTCCAAATCAGCATGGCGATGCCCCATCCGATTTGGCCTTGCCAAAAAAGCCAGCCTGTAACTATCAGCATTACTGGTACAGCCCCGATTTGCACCACTGCCAGCACAAACATTAGCGCAGTAAGCAGCAGCATGTGTGGAACGCCAGCCACTGCCAGTCCGATCCCCGCCACTACTGATTGCACCAAAGCCGTAACCATTACGCCTAGCGCTACGGCGCGGATAGCCTGGCCCGCAAGCTGTGTTGCTGCTTCGCCTTTTTCGCCTCCGAGGCGGCGCGCAAAGCGGCGGGTTGCCAGTGCGGCGGATTCGCCGTGCAAAAACAGAATGATTGAGAGGATAATCGTCAGCAAGAAGTGCACAAACAGGAGTCCAAATCCGCCAAGCTGGGATACGAACCAACTCAGCAAGTTTCCGGCGTAAGGCGCGAGTGGTTTAAGCAGAGTTGTCAGGTCACGGTTGCTAAAAACTTCCCACTGCGCCGCTAACTTTGGTCCCACTAGTGGCAAAGTCGTTAACCAATCCGGAGGAAGCGGCGCTTTGAAATCGCGTAGCGTATTGGCCCACTCCAAAAGAACAGGAGCATTGCTGGCAATAGTTACAACTGCGAAGCAAAGTGGGATCACAAAGAGCAGTAAAAAAAGCGCAGTTGAGAGTGTGATCGCGAGCCCGCGGCGGCCCCGCAAAAGGCCCTGAACTCTAATCATTAGGGGCCAAGTGGCGATTACAATCATGGCAGCCCAAATCAGGGCCGGCAAGAAAGGCCGCAGCACCCAAAAGCTCCCAGTGATCAAACTTCCGATAAACAACACGATTAGTAAGGTCCGATTAAGATCCCGCGCAGGTTCGATATTAGTAGTCATCTGTACACTTACCCGACAATACAAATAAAAATCCCCACTCCACGCTACACGTTATGCCAAGGTCAAGATGGATTCAAGCAGAGATTTCATAAACTCTAAAGCCCCGCCAATACGAAACCCCACCAACACGAAGCCCAACCGCCACGCGGCGCCAAGACGAAACCCCACCGGCACGCGGTGCCGGCACGAAACCCTGCCGCCACGCAGCGCCGAAGACGCGGCTCCACCGTCACGAAGCCCACCAACACGCGACGCCGACACGAAGCTCCACCGGCACGAAACCCCACCGCCACGAAGTCCACCAACACGCGACGCCGACACGAAACCCCACCGCCACGCGGCACCGAAGACCCTCGCCGCCACGCAGCGCCAAGTTCTGCCGACACGCAGTGTCGAAGACCCCCGCCAATCCGCTGCACATTTACTTTCTCCAGAGAAAGTGAAAATAAAATAGCCACGCGTTCTTTCCTTCCCTCCCGATCCTCTCCTGGCCACGAAGCTACGCGTTCTTTTCCTACCCCCTCGACTCTCCTCTCGGCCTCGAAGCCCCGCCAACACGAAACGCCACCAACAAGAAGCGCCACAGACACGAAGCCCATCCCCCCCCGCCGTCACGAAGCGCCGAAGACTCCCACCAATCCGCTGCGCATCCACTTTCTCCAGAGAAAGTAAAAATAAAATAGCCCCGAGTTCTTTCCCTCCTCCCGACTCCCTCGCGGCCGCGAAGCTCAACCGACTCGCAGCACCGCTTGCACGCAGCGCCGAGACCCCGCAATCCGCTGCACATTCACTTTCTCCGGAGAAAGTAAAAATAAAATAGTCCCGCGTTCTTTCCCTCACCCTCGACTACCATCCCGGCCACGAAGTTCCGCCGACACGCAGCATCGAAGACCCCGCCGACACGCGGCATCGAAGACTCCCACCAATCCACTGCACATTCACTTTCTCCGGAGAAAGTAAAAATAAAATAGCCCCGCGTTCTTTCCTTACTCCCCGACCCCCTCCCGGCCCCGAAGCTCCGCCGGCACGCAGCCCAACCGACACGCAGCGCCGAAGACCCTCGCCGTCACGCGGTGCCGGAAGACCCCGCCAATACGCGGCATCGAAGACTCCCACCAATCCGCGGCACATTCACTTTCTCCGGAGAAAGTAAAAATAAAATAGCCCCGCGTTCTTTCTCTCCTCCTCGACACCCTCTCTCGGCCTCGAAGCTACGCGTTCTTTTCCTACCCCCGATTCCCCTCCCGGCCCCGAAGCTCCGCCGGCACGCAGCCCAACCGACACGCAGCGCCGAAGACCCTCGCCGTCACGCGGTGCCGGAAGACCCCGCCAA
>JAAYZI010000288.1 GCA_012514925.1 Deltaproteobacteria bacterium
GAGAGTTGACGTTGACTTTCAGCCAGCTCGGCTTGAGCCCGTTCCAAAGCTTTAGAAACTTCGCTGCTACTAAGAGCGTGTGAGCTAAGGGCAGAGGCGAGAGTTCTAAGCTCTTGCTTCAATCCTTCGGGTAAGAGCGGATTAGTCTGAATCAGGTGGGCTATTTTTTCGGCTTCGATGAGGTTAGGCGCGTTTCGATCTGCAGGCAAAAGATGAAATATCAAGAATAGCAGAGCAACGATCACAAGCGGGAGGGTATAGAGTAGGCGCTGCAGTATAAGTGGTATCTTAAAGGGCGCAGCCGCTTCAAGGTCAAAGCCAGAGAGCCGTGCGCTTAGCTGCTTTTCCAGTAACGCGCATTTTTCGGAACGTAGTGGTTCGGATTTTAAGTCTTCGTCGGATCGTTTTAAATCCAAGTACGCAGCGGCGCGGTTTTTGCTTGCTAAGCACTCATCTAAGATGCGTGCAGCCTCCGTTTCAGAGGGTAAATATAGAAGACTCCTCCTCCAACGCACGAGCGCCAATGTGGTCAAGGTCATGCCGACCGTAATCGCGGCTGCTGGCCATTGAAAAAAAGCCAGAGTCAGCACTACCAAGGCGACATACAAAAAAAAGGTCAGAGCTGCGAGGGTCCTTACCAAGAGATAGTTCCTCCGGATGCGCCGGATCAGGGTGAATAGAACCTGCTCTAATGTGGCACCCATAGTAAGGACCTTTCAATCTGCCTAGCGGTTATTCGGCAGCCGGAGGCTGTGCATTTGTATCAGCAGCTGCGCCTGGAATTTGATAACGCCGCACAGCTTCATTATGCTCCTTTAACGTGCTCGAAAAAACGTGTTTTCCTGTCCCGTCTGAAACAAAGAAAAGGAAATTAGTTTCAGCAGGGTAGAGCGCAGCCCTAATAGCGTTGATGCCAGGGTTGCAAATTGGCCCAGGTGGCAGCCCATAATGCACATAGGTGTTGTAGGGATGAGGATTTTGCAAGTCGGCTTTGGTGAGGTTACCATCAAAATCTTTTAACCCATAAATCACCGTCGGATCTGATTGTAGCTTCATGCCGTTTGCTAGACGATTGTGAAAAACTGAGGAGATCATGGCGGCCTCAGATGCATTGCCACTTTCCTTTTCTATAACGGAGGCCAGGATCAAGATCTCATGTCGGGATAAATTCAGTTCATCTGCGCGAGCGGTAAATTCATCAGGCCACTGCTTCTCTCCTTGTTCCATCATGCGCCAGATAATGTGATCTACGGGATCTGTCCGTGAGAAGTTGTAAGTCTCTGGATACAGATATCCTTCAAAGCTTTCAGCATTGATTCCCGCTTTGTACAGCAAGGGGGTGGCGTAGATGGCTCGGTCAAACTCGTTTGCTGATGTCAGTCCGGCGCTTTCCAATAATTTTCCGATCTCACGGATGGAAGTTCCTTCCTTAACGGTAACTCGCCGTAAAAACACATCGCCTGCCACCAGTTTGTGCAGAATTTCAATTGGCGTCATCGCAGCAGAAAGTTCGTATTCTCCCGCCTTTATTTGTGTATCCTTGCCCCTGATGCGCGCCAGCACATCTAAGACCCGCCAGTGCTTGATTAGCCCTTTTTCAGCCAATTCTTTGCTGAAGAC
This sequence comes from Deltaproteobacteria bacterium, assembly GCA_012514925.1. Lineage (GTDB taxonomy): Bacteria > Bdellovibrionota_C > UBA2361 > UBA2361 > JAAYZI01 > JAAYZI01. The sequence goes on from JAAYZI010000288.1 coordinate 1,621, forward strand.
GCGAAAGTTTTTCTCAGGGCGGACCTCCACTAAAACCTTTTCCGTACTTGACGGATTCACTGGCACTCTGAACAGCTGTTTTATGCCCGCGTAAGTTAATACCCCCACTGCTACCGGAATGGCCAAAAGCGCAATCATGCGCAGTGTAAACCTGGTTAAGTCGTTCATTTCAACCATATCTCCTAAATGGCAATTGTTCGGCAACCATGCATTCCATTACATCTTCACTTGTGCGGGACGGTCCCGTTATCTTTTGGGAAAAGCCCACCGTAGAAGTCTGATGAACCCCTAAATAAGAGTATTCATTTACGTTCAACCTGTCTATTCTAAAGATTGCAGTGGATTAAAAGCCCGTTCCAAGATCAAACAGGCGGCGGCAGCGTCCACCCCGGTGGTTCCTCCCCCTGTTTTTAGCAGATCTTTGGATTCACAGGTGGATCCGTACTCATCAACGTAAGCAATCTCGACAGAAGTGCGTCGGCTTAGTCTACGGCAGAACGCTTTAATTTTAACGCATTGCTCGTTCTCAGTGCCATCGTCGTTTAGCGGCAAGCCGACTATTATCTTTGAAATGTGGTATTCCTCGACCAGTTTTAGGATGCGTTGCTCTGCTTCGGCGCGTGGGAAAGTCCCCAAAGGAGAGGCGAGTATCAGTAACGGGTCCGACACAGACACCCCTACCCTCTTGTCACCCACGTCTAATCCCATCCATCTCGTCATGTCAGTTTAGTTACCCCGTGCACATGTAAGTAGGATCAAATATTGGCGCGTACGCTCTAGTTGTAGTGTATGCGTAGCTGCTTACAGGTTCAATGTTAGTGGCTTTAGCGTACTCAATTTCACGCGTAAGCGGTTACGTAACACTACCAGATTAAAAACCCTGACTTAAAGAGCCCTCACCAAAAAAGCCAGGCTCTGCTAACCTGGGCTTTTAGGCCAATATTTAGGTCGTACCAGATTGGATGACCTTACGTTTTATATAAATTTACTTTCTCTGGAGAAAGTGAATTTAATTCCGCGTTATCGTCAGCCATCACCAGAAAGGCTCTGTTAACCTGGGCTTTAAGGCCAATATTAGGTCGTACCAGATTGGATGACCTTACGTTTTATATAAATTTACTTTCTCTGGAGAAAGTGAATTTAATTCCGCGTTATCGTCAGCCATCACC
>JAAYZI010000289.1 GCA_012514925.1 Deltaproteobacteria bacterium
CCAAAGTGGCAGCAATTGGCCCAGCACTTCTCAGAGGTAGAGCAAGAAAGTGAGGGTGGGCAGAGCCGTTTTGGAGGACTAGGGTTTTTTAAAAGTGGGGCACCCAGCCAAGGTGCTGTTGAGTCGACTTGCACCTTGCCGCGATTATTGGATCGTCTTCAGGTGGCGGAGTCTTGTCGACTGGCGGCAGAGCATCTTCTGGGCAACGTCAGGTTAGTAGGAAGCTCGCAGGAAGCTTTCACGTTTTTTGCAGGCGAAACGACTTCCTCCGATCTAGTGCTGGTAACTCCGGCAGGAGAAGTAATTACGGCGTTTAGTTTTCAAGCCTTTTGTCATGAGGGCGGAGCAGTTCAGCTGAAATCCAAAGCGGCAGAGCTTGAGGAGTCTTGTCACAGGCATGAGCAAGGGGAAGCCGAGATTAACAGAGCCAGGGAAGAGCTGTCCAGTCAAATCCGCGAACTGGAGAAAGAGGAATCCGAGCTACGGCAACAGGAGCAACTTCGTCAAGCTGAAGTTCGGCAGCTTGGCAATGCTTTAGGTGAGATCCGTGGAGGGCTTAAGGCTGAGCAAGAGGGCTTGCGCCGAATGGAGGATGATATTGCAAAAGTCAGCGCTCAAATAGAAGATGCACGGCGACGCATCGAAGCTTACTCAGTTGAAGAAGCTAAGATCGAAGATGAGGTAGCAGCGATGCGGCCGGAGCAAGAGGAGGAGCTGCAGCAGGAGATCGCACGTCTAAGTAAAGAGTACCAGCAGTTGGATGAACTTCGCAAAGCGGGTCGTGAAAAGCTTAGTTCGTGCGCTGAGGCGCTTCAAAAGACGCGGGTTGAACTCGACAAGTTGCGTGAGCGTCTCTCCGGTTTGCATTTAGATCGGCAGAAACTTGAGCTGGAGCGAGATAGTTTAGTCGAGCGGATTCAGAGTGAATATGGGGAGGAGGCTTGTGCGCTGATCCAAGCCAAGGCGGTTGAGGGCGCTTCGATCTCCCCCGCAGAGCGGGAACGCTTCCATGAAGAGGTCAGGCGTCTTAAGGCGCGTATATTGCGCGAGGGAGATGTGGATCCAGATTCAATTTCACGCTTAGAAGAGGAGCAGGCGCGGCTAGATGATTTGGTGCGTCAGAAAGAGGATCTGGAAGAAGCTTCGTTAACTTTGAAGCGCACCATCGAAAAACTTTCCGAGACTTCCTTACGCCGTTTCATGGCGACCTTTGAGGCGGTACGCGCTAATTTTGCTAATTTGGTGCCGCGGCTTTTTGGAGGTGGGCGAGGCGCGCTTGCGCTTGTAGATCCTCAAAATCCTTTAGAAACTGGTTTGGAAATTATCGCCCGACCGCCTGGTAAGAAATTACGGAGTATCGAGCTGCTTTCAGGAGGGGAAAAGGCGCTTTGTGCGGCTGCCCTGATTTTTGCGATGTTTTTGGAGCGGCCCAGTCCACTATGCGTTCTTGACGAAGTAGACGCCCCATTGGACGACGCTAACTTGGTGCGGTTCTTAGGTTTGGTTAAAGAATTAAGTGCTAAAACCCAATTTATAATGGTGACCCATAATAAACAGTCTATGGCGATAAGCGACAATCTGATAGGTATAACTATGCAGGAACCTGGGGCATCTAAGGTGCTAAGTGTTTCTTTACAGGAGGCCTGTGCTCAGGTAGCTTAATGACTACGGGAAGGCGTGGCTCAGATACAGTCGGCGCGGTTTTTGCAAGTCATTTTTAGCAGTCCTAAGCGATTCTAAACGAGGGGCTTATGAGAGATTTCACACTGGATTTACTTCAGAGATTTACCGGGAATGAGCGAGGTGCTATCGAGGGTAGCCTAGGCCAGGTTGTGCTTCTGGCGATCTTGGCGGTAGCCGCGTTCGGGGTTTGTGTGCTGATTCTCTCGCTTCTTTTCGGAAAAAAGAAAAAAGAGGCTTCCTTAAAAGCTAGCGTTCAGGCGGACCGCTTAAGCGGGGTGCTAGGGCGTCTTGAAAAGATGGAGAAGACGTTAAATGAATTTAAGACTGAGACATTACGTGCTCAAGAGTTTACCTCACTGGAATTTAAGTATTTGCGGGGAGTCCTGGAGGAAATTAAACGCTCTGTAGAGCGAGGCCCAAGCGGTCCTGGTCAGGCAGGATCTCCGGATAGCGGACCCGTTATAGGAGGTGGGCCGGGAGAAGAGAACTGGGATTTCATGGGAGATGCCGGTGCAAGCACGGACACATTACAGGGCGGCATGGATCTATCACGGCCGGAGGACCCTGTTTATGAAGAGAGCGACCAAGAGAGTCTGGCCGGTCGCCTTGAGGGATCGCGCCGCGGTTTTTTTTTAAGTTAAAGGATTTCTTTTCCAAGAGACCTGCGCTTGATCAATCCTGTCTTAGCGCTTTGGAAGAGTTCTTGATCGCCAGTGACCTGGGAGTTAAGACCGCTGCCAGTCTAATCGAAGATATAAAAGAAGAGATCCTCGCCGGGCGGGAAGTAGACTACGCGCAACTAATCCGTATGTTGAAGGACAAGGTCACGGCTATTTTGGGCCCGGAAGTCTCGCTTCACCCTTATCTTACCGACCGAGCCCGTAAGGGGCCTTTTGTGGTCTTAATTGCCGGTGTAAACGGAGTTGGCAAGACCACGACCGTAGTTAAATTGGCGTATCTTTGGCAGAAGGCTGGTTACAAGGTGATGATTGCTGCGGCTGATACTTTCCGGGCAGCTGCGGTAGAACAGTTGCAGCGTTGGGTTGAGGAGCGGGAGATTCCTTTAGTAAGTGGTGATGAGGGTGCTAAACCGGCGACGGTCGTATTTGAGGCTATGCAACGCGCATTGCGGGAAGAGATCGATATCCTGATCATTGATACCGCTGGGCGGCTTCATAATAGGGCCAACCTTATGGCTGAATTGGAAGGAGTGCGGCGCAGTATAAAAAAGCATCAGGCCGATGCACCACATGAGAC
>JAAYZI010000290.1 GCA_012514925.1 Deltaproteobacteria bacterium
ATATGCATATCTCGCGCAAAGGGTTGGCAAATTAAACTAGTGTGCTACGTGCGAGATATGTATATGTGACAAGGTTTAATAAAAGCCCAGATTAGCAGAGCCTGGCTTTTCTGGTGATGGCTCTTTAAGTCAGAGTTTTTTGATCTAGTAGTGTTACGTAACCGCTCACACGAATATTACTTTCTCTGGAGAAAGTGAAATTAACTCCGCGCCGAGGTGAAATTTTACCGTCCAGGCTGAAAACAAAGTTGCATGATTAATTCCACGCGTAAGCGGTTACCGGATACAGGTTAAATTCCGTAGGCTTGTCTGACGCGTTCGTAATCCGGCTTAGGTAGGTGCCAGGTCCAAGTCGAACCTTGGCGGCGCACTTTGGCCACCTCTGCATAGAGCGACTCCAGAACTGGATTTTTGGGTCCAGGCTCTTTTGAGGGGCGTAGCGCCATAAAAGCATTGCGGCTTTTTAGGTCAGCCGGATAATTTCTACCAGCATATAGAGCTTCGATCCATCTGAAAGCCGCCCGCCAATACACGACGCCTTCCCTCAGTTCCAGCTTGCTCGCGTCAAGATCTCCCATGCCAAGCGCTATACCAAAAGAAGCATCGGTGCCGAACCCTAATGCCTGAATCAAAAAGGCGGAAACTTGGTAAGGTTCACAGCCGAAGATTTCAACCGTCAATTTGCTCCCCACTCTTCCATGACGCGCGCATAGTTCAGAGTACTTTTTATAGCTGGGAAAATCGTGTGCCATTAGCATCCCTAAGCCCGCGTTCTTTGCAAATGCCGCGACTACCCCACCTTCTAATCCGATTTCACTAGCATGACTGCCGAAACGATAACCGATTTCGATATCAGTCATCATGTTTTCAAAGAGCTTACGCCATCCAAAAGATGGTTTAGTCTTTAAGATACTACGCATGGTTGCATTCACCGCTAAAATAACGCTGCTGTAGCGAATGCCCAAAATGCGAAGAGAATTTTCCACATTCTTGGCGCTTGGCCGGCGGCCATCTGTTGCTAGGCCGGCGGCATTAAGCAGGCAAGCAGGATTGACAGTGCTAAAGCCGAGTAGCTTTAAAAACTCAGGGGATTCGATTAAGCCGATCCATCCAAGCCTAATCAGATTGCAAAGCGCACTGGGTATAATTAAGTGCTTCTCTACGATACGATGCGCACGAATCCAGGTTGGGTCTTTTTTAGCAGCGTCGTTGATGTATTGAATAATATCCATAGAGGACCGCTAGTAAGACGAGTCTGAAAACCCCAAAAACACCGGAAAGAATAGATTGCGATCAAACCGTATCTTCATAAAATCACCTACCTCTATATGATAGCATCAACTATGCGCCCTCAAAATGGGCATTTGTGCGGAGTTTATTTCGACGCAATACCGAAATAGCTGTTCTCAATACGTGGTGATGGATCAGTGTATCGGCGCATAGGCTCTGTTGTTTTAGTGTTTGGGCGAGTCGATTGTAAGTGCGCAGATGTGAGTGTGCAAAAGGTCAGGACCTAAACGGTCCTGTTTAAAGTAGGTATAATCTTAATTTTGTTAATGAATATTTTAAGGGAGGCCGGGGCAAAAATCCCCGTGTTTGACAACTATTATCTAAGCTGCTAATTTCCCTCGCTAAATGATAGGACTGTAGAAGTAGACGAGCTGGTGTGATGGAGCACTGAGGCCGCGTGCTACTGGGAGTCGTTAAATTAGGAGACGGAAACAATGTCGTTGGCTGAGTGCGCGAATAAATCGGAGGTGATTGCCAAGTATCAGCGTCATGATCGGGATTCGGGGTCCCCCGAAGTTCAGATTGCTTTGCTGACTAGTCGGCTTGAAAAGTTGGCCGGTCACTTCCAAGATCATCCGCAGGATAAGCATTCAAGGCAAGGCCTGCTAAAGATTGTTTCTCACCGTAAAGGGTTGCTTGAGTATTTAAAGCGTAAGGATGTAGAGCGCTACCGTCAGACTCTTGCAAATCTGGGTTTGAGAAAATAAAGGTCGTGGTTGATCCATCGTTTTTATTTCAGGCAAACCAACCTCACCGACTTCATGTCGCAAGTGCTGCTCGCGTCTTTTCCATCAATGAAAGAGGGCTATCAATGAGAAAAGGCGTAGTGGCTGTTGTGCATCACGTTGATTGAGCATGTCCCCATTTCGAAGCGTTTATTTAATTGGAGCATGAAGTGCGATGATACTTGTAGAAAAAGATCTTTTTGGCCGTAAGTCCTCGTTTGAAGCGGGTCGTATAGCTAAGCAAGCAAATGGAGCAGTATTAGTAAGGAGTGGCGATTCATTGGTGTTGGTAACGGCCGTAATGGGCAACGAACGAGAAACTGATTTTGTGCCGCTCACAATAGATTATGTTGAAAAGACGTATGCGGCGGGAAAAATCCCGGGCAATTTTTTTAAACGAGAGGGTCGGCTAAGTGAGCATGAAACTCTGACCTCCAGGCTAATTGACAGGCCCTGTCGGCCCTTGTTCCCAGAAGGTTTTAATCGGGAGGTGCAGGTAGTGGCGACGGTGCTCTCCGCTGATCCTGATGTCGATACTGATATGCTGGCTCTTTGTGGGGCTTCTGCAGCGCTTACCATTTCTGATATCCCTTTTGACGGTCCGATTGCTGCGGTGCGTGTGGCACGAATTGATGGGCGTCTGTGCATCAATGCCCCCAGGGAAGAGCTTAACCGCGCCGATCTGAATTTTGTGGTGGCCGGCTCCAAGGATGCTGTGGTGATGGTTGAAGGTGGGGCGGTTGAGATCCCGGAGGCTGAGGTGTTAGACGCTCTGTTTTTCGCCCATCAGGAGATGCAAGTTATCATCGAGATGCAGGAAGAGCTGCGGGCTAAGATCGGTAAAGCTAAGATTGAGTTTGTGCCGGCGGCGCGTGACGCTGATTTGATAAGCGCAATGACAAAGATTGCGGAGCCCCAAATTAAGGACGCAGTGCGCATTAAAAATAAGCTTGAACGCCGAGATGCGTTATTTGCCATCAAGGAAGCATTGAAGAAAGAGTTCGTCAAAGAAGGGGCTGAGGATGCGCCCGAGATTGAGCGCACTATTGGAGTAGTTTGTGAGGATTTAATCTACGAGATTGTGAGGGAGTTAGCTTTTGTAAAGGGTGAGCGCATCGACGGCAGGCGTTTTGATGAGGTACGGCCGCTTTCGATGGAAGTCGGCCTGCTGCCGCGCTCTCATGGTTCAGCTTTGTTTACCAGGGGGGAAACGCAGGCGATTGTGGCTGCGACATTGGGCGTAGCGCAGGAAGCTCAATTTCTTGATCCTCTGTACGGTGAGGGAAGGAACTGGTTCATGCTGCACTATAACTTCCCTCCTTTCTCTGTGGGAGAAGTCAAGATGCTGCGTAGTGCCGGCCGCCGAGAAATCGGGCATGGAGCTTTGGCGGAGCGCGCCTTGAGAGTGGTCCTACCTGAGCGCGAGAAGTTTCCGTATGTGCTGCGGGTAGTATCTGAGATTACAGAATCCAATGGATCTAGTTCAATGGCTTCTGTCTGTGGCGGAAGTTTAGCGCTGATGGATGCAGGCGTTCCGATTAAGGCGCCTGTTGCCGGTGTAGCCATGGGCCTTATGAAAGATAAGGAGCGAGGTAAGGAGGTGGTGCTGACCGACATCTTGGGGGACGAGGACCATCTGGGAGACATGGATTTCAAGGTCTGTGGCACCACAAAGGGTATCACCGCTTTGCAGATGGATATTAAGATTAAAGGCCTAAGCAAAGATACGGTGTCTAAGGCGCTCGCCCAGGCTAGAACAGCCAGGCTGCACGTCTTGGAGAAGATGAAGGAGGCCATCGATGCTCCGCGGGCGGATCTTAGTGTTCATGCTCCGCGCATTACCGTTCTTAAGATTAACCCCGAGAAGATTAAAGACATCATCGGTCCTGGCGGTAAAACTATTCGTTCAATTGTGGAGTCGCACCACGTTAAGATCGACGTTGAAGATGATGGAACGGTCACTATTTCGGGCACGGATAGGGAGCAGTTAAAGGGCGCGATTGCGATTTGCAAGAGTTTGACCGAGGAAGCTGAGGTCGGCAAGATTTACAAAGGAGTTGTAAAACGGATTGCCGACTTTGGGGCTTTTGTGGAGATTCTCCCGGGTGTGGATGGTTTGGTGCATATTTCGCAGCTATGTGATGAAAAGGTACGCCGCGTCAGTGATGTTTTGCAGGAAGGCGACGAAGTTATGGTGAAAGTTCTGGAGATCGACCGTCAGGGCAAGATCCGTCTTTCACGCCGGGATGCAATGCAAGAGGGTTAGCCACCCCCCGTATTTCTTATTGCAGGGACGTGCTTTAGAGCTTTATAATCCTGTTGGATTTTGTTGAAAGTACGGTTTGACCTTGCCTAAGCAGAAAAATTTGAGGCGTGTCGTGGTTAAAATCGGAAGCGCGCTGCTTACCGATCCGGAGGGAGGGTTGTCTTCGGAGAAGCTTGAAGGGCATGTAGCCGCGCTATCTCAACTACGTAACTCTGTGCCGGAAGTTGTTCTGGTATCTTCCGGAGCAGTTGCAGCGGGATATGAAAGGTTGAATTACACCGCGCGTCCGCGCACTGTCGTGGCGAAACAGGCTTGCGCTGCGGTGGGGCAGGGGTTGCTGATCCAGGCTTATAACGGAGCTTTGTCGCGGCATGGGCTTACGGCCGGGCAGGTGCTGCTAACCCGCGGCGACTTTGCGCGACGTGAATCTTATAACAACGCGCTTAATACTCTGAGTCTCCTTCTGGAGAAAGGGATCGTGCCGATCATTAACGAGAATGATACGGTGGCAGTGGGAGAGCTTACCTTTGGTGAGAACGACCTTTTAGCAGCGCTTGTGGCCACTTTATTACAGGCAGATTATCTCATCATTCTCTCTAGCACCGCGGGTCTTTACCGAAGTGATCCTAGTGGTGATAGCGAGGCGCAAGCGCTTGATCGCGTCGACGAAATTACCCCTGAGATTCGAGCTATGGCGGAAGATTCCGTTTCGCCAAACGGCACAGGAGGCATGAAAGCTAAACTGGCCGCGGTCGATCTCGCGCTTTCGATGGGAGTTCCCGTTTTTATAGGCGATGGGAGTGGCTCAGATCCGGACAAGATTCGCATGGTGCTAGATGGTAAGGGCCGGGGCACTTACTTTGGAAATCCTCGTGTGTTGCCGGTGGGGCGTAAGCGCCAATGGATTGCATATCACGCTAATGTAGCAGGGAGGATTACGATTGATGACGGCGCTTCGCGGGCTTTGTGTGAGCAGGGAAAGAGCCTGTTGCCGGTTGGGCTGAGCGCGCTGGAAGGTGACTTTAAAGCCGGAGATGTGGTGGAGGTGTTTTGCTTGCAAGGGTCCCTGATCGGTAAAGGAATTGTCAATTATAGTTCCTCAGATTTGGCCAAAGTTAGGGGAATGAATACTTCGCAGGTAAAGCAGCAAATTGCCCAGGAGCGGGTTGAGGTTATTCACAGGGATGATTGGGTTCATTGTAAATGCTCATAGCTGCCGTGTTTTTAAAATTTTAAGTTAGCACTTCAGTTGTGTGTGAAGAGGGTTACACGGAGGGGCCTGATGGACGAGTTGGAACTTAAAGGAAGTCACGCTAAACGTGCCGCTTTTGAGGCGGCGGCTCTTAGCGAGAGTGAGAAAAATAAGGCGTTGGAGAGGGTCTGCGTTGAGCTTAAGGATCAGGCGTCGTTTGTATTGGAGCAAAATGCGAGGGATTTGGAGGGTGCGCGTTCTTCGGGTTCTGCCGACGCCTTTTTGGATCGTCTTGCTCTAAATCCCAAGCGTATTCAAGAAATGGTGGATGGGCTGGAGCAATTAATCTTGCTTCCCGATCCGGTGGGAGAAATAATTGGTTCGTGGAGGTTGGAAAACGGCCTCAGCATAAGGAAGCAGCGTGTGCCGATCGGAGTAATCGGCATAATTTACGAAGCTCGTCCTAATGTGACTTTGGATGCGGCGGCACTGTGTTTAAAGGCCGGCAACGCGGTAGTGCTACGCGGAAGCTCAAGCGCGCAACTTACCAATTTGGCGTTGGTCGCCGTTATTCGAGAAGCTCTTAGCAAGGCTGGATTGCCTATAGATTTGGCGCAGATTATAGAGGATCCTAGCCGTGACGTTGTGAAGCGGTTTTTAAAACTGAAAAGCTATCTGGATGTGGTCATCCCGCGTGGGGGGGCGGAGTTGATTAGGTTTACGGTTGAAAATGCGACTGTTCCGGTTCTGGAGACGGGCGCTGGTAATTGTCATATCTATATCGACCAGGGCGCTGATTATGATATGGCGGCGCGGATTGTTCTGAATGCCAAGACGCAACGCCCGGCTGTGTGTAATACGGCCGAGACTTTGTTGGTGCATAAAGATTGGGCGGGGGAGCATTTACAGGCGCTTTTACAGGCTCTTAGCGCCGCTGGAGTCGAGTGTCGTTGTTGTGAACGCTCACAGGCGTTGGTGCCGGGGGCCAGGAGCGCTACTGAAAAGGATTGGGAGACTGAGTTTTTAGATCTTATCTTGGCAGTGAGGGTGGTAGAGAGCTTAGAAGAAGCGATAGCACATGTGAATCGTTATGGTACCCGGCACTCTGAGGCGATTGTTACGAATAGCGCTAAAGCAGCTGAGCGCTTTATGCAGGGAGTAGATGCCGCTGCGATTTATCATAACGCCTCAACTCGTTTTACGGATGGTTTTGTGTTTGGGTTCGGTGCGGAGATTGGAATTAGTACCCAGAAACTGCATGCTCGTGGTCCGATGGGGCTTACGGAATTGACTACTTACAAGTACCTGGTTTCCGGCGTCGGCCAAATCAGATCGTAGCCGCTATTTACAAAAGCCCCTTATGGGACCATTTTGATACTTCATATAATTGCACTAGCAACACATTGTAATCACCTAATTTAATATTTATGTGAACGGATACCGCCTTTCCAAAGCTCCCTACAAAATGCTTCTTAAGATATTTGGCGGTTGGATCGATAAAGAGCACTAGATTGGCCTGATGAGAGAGTCGACCGTCGATGGAGCTGGTAATAACTGCTCACAAGTCGCCCGCATAGACCGATTACTGCAAACCTTTTAGGAAACCAATCATGAAAATAGTGTCATTCGTCGTAGCGATCCTTTTCTTGATATTAGTACCAGGCTCTGATTGCAGCGCGCAGGAATTTGCAAGAGCAAAGAAACCGAGAGGGGAGGACCTCCCGGCAAATTATTTATATACGAATGGGAAAGTACGCTGCGGCTTTATTAATGATCAATGGATACCTGGAAAAATTCTTAAGAACGGTAGATTCTTATCTTTGAAAGCTCAAAGAAGAACGCTTAATAAACAGCTAAAAAAGCAAGGTTCATCGGGAAGTGTGCTTGCAAAAAGAATAGCTCGGCTCACCAAACGCATAAGAAGAGAAAAAAAGATTTGCGAGAAAGCAACTAAACGGCTCCGTTTCAATCTATCAAACGCCGTAGGACTTGCCCTGGTAGATGCGAACTCCCAATCACTTGGTTGGGGCGGTCCAAGAGCAAACGTGTTTGGTAGTTCTAATTTAAGAACAGTATTGGCAGATGGTCGAACACAAGAGGCTCTTGAAAGTGGGAAGGCTAAAATCTCCCAATTCTTAATAGCCCCCAACAAGAAACTTTACGTGATTTTTGAGACTCCAATAAATCTTGAGGATACTGATGATCAAGAGTCAGAAGGCAGATGCCTGCTCGGCGAAGTTAACACAGTAACAGGTGTGCCAGTTTGCATTGATGGCGAACTAACGCAGGTCGGAATGCATAGCGATGAACTCATTAATAGTGTAGTGCAATTCGATGGCGCCGGTGCGATCTATTATCCGGGGGTTAATACAGAGTCTAAAACCGTCCTCCGAAGAAACTCTAGGGGCGTTATTACGGACCTTATTAACGACAGCATCGAGCTTCATGATTTCCTCGTATTAAGAAATGGCACGGTGCTTGTATACGGAGGCACCGCGAGTAGCAACATGCGGTGGCTTCGCCGCATCAATGCCAATGGTGGCATTAAGGACCTTATAATAGAAGATATGTATCTTGAATTTCTCCAGCACTTTCCAGATGGAAACGCTTACGTTGGCCTTGAAAGTAGCAACAATAACATTTGCGATGTAGGAGAGGACGTTATTGTACCTTACTCCACGACGTCAGATACCCTAGATTGTACGCGCGCTATCAGGGGAATTATACGTACTTTGACGCCAATTA
>JAAYZI010000291.1 GCA_012514925.1 Deltaproteobacteria bacterium
CGCCAAAGGACAGGAGCGTTACTTCGGACCCAATCTTCCAGGTTGAAATGCTCCCAACTCAAGACCATCCGGAAACTGCCGACAGTATCGGATGTTCGAATAATTAAGCCTCCAAACCTTCCCAGCTTTGTAATCCCTGATAATCTGCGACGCTATAAAAGGGTAAGCTCTTTGACCTTCCCCCTGTGCCAAACCGATTGCTCCTACAATCGACTTCCAAAACACCCCGCCCTGATCGTAGACAAACTTAAAAACCGGCAGCATGCTTTCACTATCCACATAAAGCACCTGCCTTCCATACAGCGAAAATGGATCGCTTGAGACCAACTCCATACGCCAAAGTTCCCTAGGAGCGTATATCAGATTGCCTCCAGGCCATACCCCCCCTTGGAAAGAATCTGGTTGATGCAGCTGCTGTGCTTCAGTTTCAGGGCTGCTGGAAGCGCTGATAAGCGCGCAATGCTTGCCCTGCGACCGCGCCCGACCTTGCTCTGACACTGCCAGAGGAGTAAGCGCTGTAATTTTTTTAAGGTCAACCAGAGCAAGCAAACTTGGTTTGCCTGACCACACGAAAAAATCGTCCACACTCAAGGCTGAGGCGGCAAAACCGTCTTCTCGATTGGAAGCCGTCAGCTCCCGGGGTTTCTCCAAGGCTGGCGAAAAGATGTACACCACATCTTCATCCGCGCCTAAAAAACGGAAAGTCAACCACGCATAACCAGCTAGCGGGGCGGGAGCCCGCAGCCGTATAATCTCCCTAAAAAGCTGCCCGGTCTTATCGTCAGGAACGAGCGAACCTGGATAAACTCGGCTTAAATCCCCCTGTAATTCCCAACCCGAGACTCCGCCGCTTTGAGAAAATTCTTTTAGAGAAAAGGCCAAAGTTACAATTTTTTGCGACCAAAAATTGGAGTGTACATTCCAAAGAAGTTTGGCCGCCAATTTATCCAAAGATTTCTCACGGGACAGACGCGTCCGATCTCCCCAAACAAACCCTCGGTCCCAGCGCACTGTCGGCGCTAAAGCACCCTGCGCACCGAGCGCCTTAGGGGACAAAGTTTTGGCATTTTTCCAATCTTCGTCAAAGCTCCATTCATACGGAAGTCGGCGCACCGCATCAAATTCAAGCTTGCCAGCGCGCACATCTCCGTAAAGCCCCGGTACGATCAGTCCCTTATAAGCCGAAGCGTTGCTGCTGTTTATAAGCAAGCCTTGCGGATAGCCCTTTCCAGCTTCAGGTAGCTCTGCAGCCGTCTGGGATGGACCGGAGGCCTCCTTCTGCGTTTCGGCTTCTGCCCACAGCCCAAACGCCAACCCACTCACAAGCACACACACAAACAAAATGCTCCGCGCGCGCGCACTCCCCCCAAGCGCATGACCACACCACATTCTGCTAGTAATCCAGTCCCTGCTCACAAATCTCATCTCAGCCCGTCCCGCTTTTACGGTACTCCAAGTTATGTATCGACTGCATATGCCTGCGATACAGCTGCTCTGGACCGACTTCGCACATTTCAAGCGAGCGCCGCATTAAAAGCTCTTTATCTTCAATGAAACAACGGGGGTCAGGCGCATAGACCTCGGGATGTAAGCCAGTATCCATGCGAATCGCATCTACCGGACAAGCCTCAACACAATAGCCGCAGTAAATACAGCGCAGCGTATCGATCTCAAAACGGTGCGGGAACTTCTCAACCGCAACATCCGGATGAGCCGTTGGTTCAATATAAATACAACGCGCCGGGCAAGCAGTCGCGCACAAACAGCATGAAGTGCATTTAAGATTGCCACTCTCATTTAGAGTTAAACGATGACGGCCTCTAAATCTCTCAGCATACTCGCGTCGGCTCTCCGGATATTGAACGGTGACGGAGGGTTTATGGCTGAACTTCAACCCAAACAAAGCGCACAGATGCAACGTAAAGTTTTTTAAAAGTCGGCCGAACGTGAGGGCCACCCCACGCGC
>JAAYZI010000292.1 GCA_012514925.1 Deltaproteobacteria bacterium
ACTTCATTTGAGGTACCCGCATTGTTCATTCTAAGCCTCCCAAATACACACCCACGTGCCTGCCTCCGCAATTGTCTAACAAGAGACAAAGGCGTCAAAATAAACCGGCAGACACTTAAGGAACAGATCTTATACTAAGTAGAAGCAAATGATCTAACCTTTCTCCAGGCTTTATAAAATCAAGGGGTTAGCGAGACTTGCGAAGAGGGCGTCTACATTTTAGATTCACTTAGCTTGCCTCCAAATATTTACCCGTTACCTATGCCTGAAACCCTCTTCCCCGAGAACTTGTTGCTCCAAGCTTTGCTGGCTGGGATTTTTACTTGGGGTCTCACGGCGCTTGGAGCATCTCTTGTTTTTTTCACCGGAGAAATCAAACGCAACAGCTTGGATGGCATGCTAGGATTTGCCTCGGGAGTGATGATCGCTGCAAGTTTTTGGTCACTCCTTGCCCCCGCCATTGAACTCTCCCAGGGAAGTTGGATTCCTGCAACAACCGGCTTTCTAAGCGGAGGCATGTTTCTGTTTCTCATCGACAAACTCCTGCCCCACTTACACCAGGGGCAAGCAATCGAAAACGCGGAGGGCATCAAGACTTCTCTTCAACGTAGCGTCCTGCTGGTTCTTGCTATCACTCTGCACAACATCCCGGAAGGGTTGGCGGTAGGCGTGGCTTTTGGAGCAGCAGCCTACGGTCTTCCAGAAGCAAGTTTTGGAGCCGCAGTTGCACTGGCTATCGGAATCGGATTGCAAAACTTTCCGGAAGGCGCCGCAGTTTCAATCCCCCTTAGACGCGAAGGTTTTACCAAGTTTAGAAGCTTCTGGATCGGACAGCTCTCCGGAATGGTTGAGCCGTTAGCGGCAGTTTTAGGGGCCGCTGCAGTCATGCTTACGCAGCCGGTGCTGCCCTATGCCCTGGCGTTCGCCGCTGGCGCGATGATATATGTAGTGGTGGAAGAATTGATCCCGGAGGCCCGCCGCAACTCACATTCTGACCTGCCAACTCTTTGCACACTCATTGGATTCGCAGTCATGATGGTGCTTGACGTGGCACTGGGATAGGGAAGCTGCCTATGAAAAACTCCAGTACAAATATAAGCCTTTCCTTCTTGGGCGCTGCTAAAACTGTAACGGGATCGAAATACCTGATTGAATTTAATAATCGAAAAGTTCTTGTTGACTGCGGGCTGTTCCAAGGCAAAAAAGATCTACGTCGGCGAAACTGGGAGCCACCCCCACTTGATCCAAAAAGCATAGATGCGGTGCTTTTAACCCACGCGCATATCGACCATACCGGCTATCTGCCGGCGCTTGTAAATCGCGGCCTGCGCTCGCCGGTTTACTGCACCGCCGCTACCAAAGAGCTACTCGGCCTGCTCCTTCCAGACGCCGCCAAGCTACAGGAAGAAGAGGCCGAGTTTGCAAACAAACACGGCACCTCAAAACATACACCGGCTAAACCGCTTTTTAACTTGGAGGATGCTAAACAAGCCTGCGCCCTGACGGTTCCAATCCAATACGACCACACCACTCAGATTGTTGACGGTTTCTCAGTTACGCCCACCAATTCCGGGCATATTTTAGGCTCGGCGGCTTTATCACTGAAAGTTGGCACGCGTCACATTACCTTTTCAGGTGACATCGGCCAATACACGACTCCAATCCTTCCCGATCCTCAACCCACACAACTAGGAGATCTGCTGCTGGTCGAATCAACCTATGGAGATCGCGTTCATTCTGAAGCAACCGCCAAAGAGGACTTGGCGCGCATCATGCGCGCAACTTTTGAACGCGACGGAGCGCTTATAATTCCCGCCTTTGCCATCGGCAGAACTCAAACGCTGCTCTATTATATCGCCGCTTTGGAGCGTGAAGACGAAGTGCCGATCATGCCGGTTTATGTAGACAGCCCCATGGCGGTTGATACCACACAGATTTACAGGAAATTCCAATCTGATTACGATTTTGAAGCCAAGGCTCTTTTGTTATCGGGGCAAAGACCTCTCCTCACTAAAAAAACGGTTTTTTGCCGCAGTGTCCAAGACTCTAAGGCTCTAAACAACTTGGAAGGACCACGGGTGATAATCTCCGCTAGTGGTATGATAAACGGCGGACGCATCCTTCACCATATGCGTCTACATCTGCCCAATCCGAACACAACTGTGCTTCTAGCTGGATACCAAGCCGAGGGCACACGCGGTCGGGATCTTCAAAACGGTGCCGACCATATAAAAATCTTCGGCAGCTACGTGCCAGTGCGCGCGAGAATCGAGAGGCTTTCAGGGCTTTCTGCCCACGCCGACCGAAACGAGCTGCTGCGCTGGTTACGAAGTTGCCAAGGAAAGCCACAGCTGGTGAAAGTCGTCCACGGCGAAGAGGATGCGAGCTTAAGCTTTGCTAAAACGCTGCGGGAAGAGTTAGGTTGGCAAGCCTCCGCTGCCAATCACTTAGAAAAAGTGGAGTTGGATACAACCACGCTATGCCGCTTAGAATAATTTATATCGATTTAAATTCTTATTTTGCCTCTGTCGAACAGGCGGAGCGTCCAGAGTTAATGGGGCGGCCCGTAGCGGTTGTGCCGATGATGGCAGAGACCACTTGCTGCTTAGCGGCCAGTTATCCAGCTAAAGCCTGCGGCGTACGTACCGGAACTTTGGTGAAAGATGCACGTAAACTCTGTCCTAAAATAACGTTTATCGAGGCGGACCATCGTAAATATACGGCTTACCATCACCGAATAATTGACGTAGTGGATAAGTGTTTTCCTATTTGGAAAGTTTTTTCTATAGACGAGATGGCAATTGAGCTTCATGGGCGAGAACAAGATCCGGCATTCGCCAGAGCTAAGGCGTTAGAGATTAAAAGGGCAATCCTTGAAGAGATACATCCGGCGCTTACATGCTCAATCGGAATAGCTCCTAATCGCTACGTCGCCAAAATCGCCAGTGATATGCAGAAGCCTGATGGGCTTACCATAATCCACTCCGAAGAGCTCCCAGAGAGGCTGTTTGGTTTAAGTCTTAGAGATTTTCCTGGTATTGGTCCGAGGATGGAAGAGAGGTTGATAAGGGCGCATTGTATGTCTGCGCGCGCACTTTGTCATAAGTCTTTCTCTGAAATGGTGGATCTTTGGGGGAGTAAGGTAGGCGGTGATTTTTGGAGGTTAATCCGCGGCGAGGTTTTAGAAGAACGAGAAACGGAGAGATCTAGCATAGGTCACTCTCGTGTTCTTCCTCCTAACACACGAAATGCCGAGGACGCGTGGTCGAATCTGGTGGCTCTTTTATCTAAAGCGGCGATGCGTCTTCGGGGAGAGGGTTTTTACGCAAGGTCTTTACAGCTTAATTTGCAATTCTTACGTAAGGGCACGGGTATTAGTCACTGGGATAAGAGGGCACGCTTTTTCGAGACGCAAGACACTACGTTATTGTTGCATGAGCTTGGCGCATTATGGGCTGAAGCTCCGAAGGAAAATATTTTAAAGGTTGGGGTGGTTCTTAGCTCGCTTGTGCCTGAGGATAAGCACCAGCTTTCGCTGATGGAAGACTCTAAGCGGGATAGGCTTATGGCGGCGTTAGATAGCTTAAATAAGGGCCAGCAAAAAAATTTGGTGGTTTACGGCGCCAGCTCAGAGCTTGGCCAGCCTACCCAGGCGAAGATCGCTTTTGGATATATTCCGGAAAAGGACGCTTAAGAGGCGCTGGTGCAGGGACTGAATAAAAAATCAATTTCGGAATATTACTGGCGTCCCCATTAAGCAGCTCTGTTACTAGCGCAGGCGACAGACTAACTCGAATTTCGCTATTCGGGATGAAAACGGACTAAAAGGAGTTCGCCTTGCCAAGATTGCCAAGGTGGTATTACAGTGCCTATACTCTGCTGATGGCAAGAGAACTAATAGTTTACTGCGATGAATCGACTAAACGAGGGGAGTTTTTTTCCCATTTTTACGGAGGGATCCTCGTCGAATCAGCCGACTATTGTAACGTCGCCCGGAGCTTGTCTGAATTTAAGGAGAAACTAGGCCTTCACCGGGAAGTTAAATGGGCCAAGATTACCTCTCACTATCAAAAGCTATACATTGACTTTATTCATCACGCCTTTGATTTTATCAGGCAGGGAAGGCTCAAGGTTCGCGTAATGTTTACGCAAAATAGATACGAGCCCCTAAA
>JAAYZI010000025.1 GCA_012514925.1 Deltaproteobacteria bacterium
GAGCGCTACGGCGATATCATGAATCGACCACGCTAGGCCGAAGCTCTCCATAGCGCGTACCATGCGGTAGATTGAATCAGCGGCGAGGCGATCATAGTGCTTGGTGGTGCTCTGATCAGAGGTGGGTGGCAGTACAGCTCGCAACACCTTGCGCGCTTTAACATCTGCGCGTTGATTTGTGAGCACAAAGTTATAGGCATGTACGCTGTCAAATGGGTCGATTACTATAAGATCTTCAATGCGCCCGGTTACCAGCGCCATCATGATAATCTGAGCCAAAGTCCCGGAATCGCGCTTAGCGTCGATAAAAGTGCAGCCGCTGGCGCGCCCGCGCGCCATCTGCTGAAAAATTAACGATTCCAGCCAAAGCGTTTTGCCTACGCCGGTTTTGGCAAAAACACAGGCATGGCTACATAGGTCTTCCTGGTCAATCCAGAGAGGCTCCCCGGTTTCAAGGTTGAAGCCCACTAGGTACTTATCGATCATGGATTTACCTGCAGCTTGGGCACGCGCTATTTCAGTCGCAAAACACTGGCGTTGAGGCGGCATGCCTAAAACGGGTTTGCCGCGTCGCCGCGCTGATTCCTTATCACGTTCTCGTTCAAGCCAAGCGTACTTGGCAAAGTGCGAGGCTGCCCCTGAAAGTCCTAATAATGGAATAAGTCCGGCCCCAAACAGTAACGCCGGATCGACACCGGACATAAGTGGACTTGCCGCTAGCGCCAATGCGCCACCACCAGTAATGGCGACGTTTCTGATCACTCGACGTCGCTCATTTAGGCGAATGGTTTCCTGGTCAATATTTTTATATTCACGCGCCATATACTGGTGCTCAATTAAGTCGGGCCGAAACTTTGGTCGGACATATCATCCGACGCGGTGTCTCTAATCCCGCGCAGTAAATTTTCATAATCTTCCTTGTTCTGTGCAATCCAGACAGATCTTGCCTGAGGGAATCTGCTAGCCCAATCAGGACCGAACTTCTCCGCCAGAGCGCTGGCCCGCATGGCAACCATACCAGGGCGTCCCCACAAGCCAAGAGAGTTTTTACCCTCCATTTCAAAATCGCTCTGAAACACCGCAAAAACGAGGCAATCTTCCCGAATCGTGGCGTCCCCTACCCGTTTACCCAGCCAGGCATGGGCGTTAAGGATAACGCGGTAGGACATCCAATCTCGTACCTGCTCTATCGCCATGGCATGCATGGCCGCCAAAGATTTAATCTGGTCTTGGGAGGGCGGCGCTAAGATACGTTCATAGTCTGGAACTTCATAGCTTTCGTCTTCCGGGGAAGAGGTTTTAGCCAGGCGCGCTTTCTGACGTTGACTTACTTGCGCCACTAGCTGGGTTAGGCGGTTTCGCCGGTCTAAATTCGTAACACTATGCATTAATTTAATTATCGTTACGGCTGGAACAAAAATCATGTTGAGAGGCGAAGCGATTATGCCATCTAATACACCTTTGTCATTATCGAGAATGGCGTCAAAGAAGCGTTCATGCCAGCTTTGGTAAGCTTGGGTTACTAGACCAACCAGTTCAACTTCATCGGTCACGGACTCTAATTCGTGGGGGTCTGCGATCAGCAACTCAACCCACTGACGCAACGCCCTAGTTTGGGATGATAAATCCAGTGGAAAGCGCACGGGACCAAAAACGCTGCGCCGCGAGCCATAAACCAGAGCGCGACGCATCAAGCGGCGTGAGATGGTATCAAAGTCGTGACCGTAGCTTGCAATTGAGTGCAGCACTGCCCGGGCGCTTAGCTGCGGGAAGCTGGATTTCCTGATCCATCGGTCTTGCTCTTTCGCATACGCCAACACTTTGCCGGCTTCATAGGCAAGGATTGTTGCCGCCAACTCCTTAGGCGGGATTTGGGCCAGTTCTGCTTTCATTTCAGGTGTTAGCACCCGGTGCATAGCTTGTTGCAGCATGGCTGCGTAATCATGCTTGTCAACCTTGACTTGTTTGGTTTTGGCGACCGGCAGGAGGCTTGCATCGGAAAGCGCAGCGGTGTCAGCGTGGGGCTTCGCGGGCAGAGCCGCTCTTTCACCGCCGCGGTAATGGGCGTGCAGGGTAAGCGCCTTCTCCAAGATTAAAGTGGTATTTTCTGCTAAGCCTGCGCCGCTATGGAACTGATTGATCGCATCGCTTTCGCCGTAGCCGGGGGCGTAAGCCGGCATATCAGCATGCTTTAAAATTACGGCAATCAAGGCCAGATTGGTATCATTGGAAGCTTGGAAGCGCTCAAGTACGTCTGCAAGTGGAGAAGCTTTTGCAAGCGCGGTGGAAACAGCGGCGGGACAGGCCAACCCTCTTACATGCAGATTAGGAGTTCCGTCATGACTTAGATCCGTTAAGCTGGTCCTGATCCCCGAGAAAAAGAGCCTGTCATTGCCTGTTTGTCCGAGCAGATCTTGGGCGCGATAGGCGCGCGTGCGCAGCGCCTCCCATAGTAGCGCCAGCAACACCGCCGCCAGCCAGATACGCCAGCAGGCTATTAATACGAAGCTTACACGCAGGAGCGGATTGAATATAGGGGTCAGGGTTCGGGAAATAAATCCCCGCACCCCGGTTTGATCATAGAAAGTAGCGCAAGCAAGAGCGACTCGGAAGATCTTCTGACTGATAAAATCGTAGGCTCGCACTTCGGATGGCATGCCATGGGCGCTTAGCCAACGTTGGCCGGAAGCGTGAGTCTCGGCCAGATCCGTAGCCCAAGATGCCGGGACGGCCAAAAGCGCCCTACGGGCGATGTGGAGATCCTCAATCTCCTCAAGAGTGGCGCGTGGAGCTAGGAAGAAATAGAGAAGGAGCGCCAGTCCTAAAAGCACGATGACAGGTTTGAGTGGACTTCTGCGGACGCTGCGCTTAAAGCGCGCAAAATCCTCTTCATGCCTTTTAGATAGAGAATCAGCTTCTACTGCCACCAACAAAACCTCAAAAACAGCCCAAAAGCAGACGGATCTCCCCGCAGACCAGGAAAATGAGCGCTAGAAAGGGCGATCTATAATAAATTTAAGAATGTAAATCCTTTCAAGATATTAAACCTCTCATTGGGTCCCAATCAAGTCTGTATCCTAGACCACAGATGCAAGTAGAGCAGCTGCTCACATGGTATTATTGGTTCATTGTCTCCCGGCGTGATTCAGTCGCTAGATCGCCCTAGGAAATTCTCCTAATTCCTCTAATTTCGGCACACTTCCTACCAGCTCGCTCATAACCATTTACAGAAGCTTTTGAAGCTTTGGTGAGGTTTTAGAGGAGCAAAATGTATGAACGGTATAAAATTACTGGGGTTTTTGGCGCTTTGTTTGTTGGCCGCGCCTGCCTTTGGGGCTGACTCAAGCCCTGTTTCCATTACGCAAGCCAAGCGTGAGAGTTTGGCTGGCGCGATTGGGCACTATGCCCGCTCCAGGGCGCTTATTCTGGAGGCCGTCCGCGAATTTGACGCCGGATTAAAACTGGCCAATCCCCAAGTCCTTATTGACGTCACCGAATGGCGCAATGATCTGCTGGATCGGGCCGAGGATCTGGAAAAAGTCCTAGATCCCCAGCCGCGCACTTCCGAAACCGGAGTGACTTTTCAGGGTGACCCGCGTCTTTTGAGTGAAGCATTTAAATAGGTTGTGTTGATCTGAGGTTGAGGGAGTAGCGCGATGACGAGAATGGATGATGGCCAGGTAATTCCGGCTTTAAATGAAAACTGGACTTTTGCCGGTGCAACTCCGATGGAGTGGGCGTCTGGGTTAGCAGCCGCAATGGTTTTTTCCGAGTTTTTCATCAGCAACCTGGGACGCTCAATGCCGCTAGTGTTGATGGTGCTTGTTTCTGTACCGATCCTACTAGCGACTTTGCGTAAAACCTATCCCGATGAGGAACGTGGGCTGCGCAATCATCTTATGTCCCTGATGGGGCTTGCTCCACCCGGCATTCCCAAGCCCTCGATGCTGCAGCCGCTTTGGAGCGGCTCTCCGGTGGCGGAACTAAAGGAAGACTGTGACTATCATCGCCTCGAATTAGATAAGATCTTCCCGCGCAGCGATGATAGTGAGCTGGATTATATGCATTACCGCAGATGAAGTGGAAGTGAATTTTAGGATGGTTAATTAGAAGGTTTAGAATATGGCGACATTAGCAAGGCAGGCTGCTAAGAAAATTATCAATGATAGCCGCTTTCGTGAGGCGAAAGCAGACAATGACACCGTGCGTTTATGGGAGAACTATCGGGAACAGGCGCTGCTCTGGCGCGCTCTGGCGCTTCTCCAAATACCGGGCACCTTCATCGCATTATTCTTTGCTCTAGTGATGTGGATTAATCGAGAAACTATCCTAAATGTTCCGGCCAAGCCTCTGCCTGGTTATTATGCCGCCTCAGAAATTCCAGATGCTGAGTTCATCAGCGTGGCGTCAGATTGGGTGAATTTGGTGGCGACATATCAGCCTTTGGTGGTCAGCAAGCAGTTTGATGAGGCCGCGCGTTGGTTGGTTGAACCTATGTTGACGCGCTTTAAAACTGAAATGTTGGAGCAGGAAGTTGCGACTGTCAAAAACACCATGCGCAGCCAGGTTTATTATGTTGACCCGACTCGCACTATGATTGAGCGGGATGAAGAAGATAATGTGATCGTAACACTAGTCGGTGAGCGGTTGAAGATTGTGGCTGGGATTAATGTGCCGAGCACTATTACACAATTTCGTATCACCATGACCACGCAGCCACGAAACAAGCTTAATGAATACGGCATTGTAATTATTAACGCGGAGAGCACAGATACTAAGGTTGGTTAGTTATAGGAAGTAAGGGAGTAGGTTTTATGAGAGCGCAAAAAAAGATATCGGCCGGATTGGTAGCCGTGATGGCCGCTGCTTTTGCTTCAGCGGCTTTTTACAGCAGCAGCGCGCTGGCGCGTGAGATCGAGTATGCAGGAGCGGAGGTGACCATAAATGTCGCTCCTGGAGAGCCGACCCAAATCAATTTCCCGTCGGAGATCAAGGGCGGCTATAAGCCTAAAATCTCCAATGTAGATTTAGATCGTAAGGACAGTGATCTAATCGTTTTTGCCGGAGAGGGGCTGAGTGAAAAAGGAGAAGCTATTATCGTGAGGCTAACGGACGGTCATTCCTACTCCTTACGGCTGCGTTTGGCGGATGACGCTAATCCTCGTGATGACGTGGTTCGGATTGATGATCGGCGTGTTGGCTCGGAGGATGGAGAAGAGGATCTGCCACCTCATAAAGAAAGGAGGTTCACTTATGCTCCCGCGAATACCGTGAGCGGATTGATGCGGGAAATGGTTTTAGCCGCGGAGCTGGGCAAGAAAGGCATCCCTGGCTACCGTGTCAGTGAGCGTTACAGAGGAGAAACAGTTTTAAGCGACGGCACTATGCGCGCTACGATTGACCGGATTTTTATTGGTCCCAATTTGTGGGGGTACGTTTTAGACACCCACAATATGCTGGACCAAACTCAGCAGATTAATCCGGCTTCGTTTAGATTAGACGGCACTCGCGCCATTTCTGCTGAGAGATGGGAGTTGGCTCCGCGCCCCATCAACGTAGAGCAACAAATTTCGGGTAAAGACAAAGCTAAGATTTATATTGTTACTAGAGCCAAGAAGGGATTTTAGGAGCAGCTATGGATATCAGGCAGAGGCTTCAAGATTGGATGCTCTTGCTCAAGCAAGAGCGCAAGGTGCAGATTATTGCGGTAGTGGTCGTTTTGTTTGTGGTTTGGGCGATGTTTGGAGAGAACAAGCCTAAACAGAGGGTTGTCTTACCGCCATTACCCCCGCAGTCAGGCGCGCCTTCTCCACAGGAAGGGTACCAAGATCTAGTAACGGGATTACAGAAGAAAATACAGGAACAGGAACAGAAATTATCGGATGCCGATGAGGCCAATAAACAGCTAAAAGAGAGCCTTGCCCAGAGTGAAGATAAAATCTCTGAAATCTTAAAGAAGGTAATTGAGCGCATGGC
>JAAYZI010000293.1 GCA_012514925.1 Deltaproteobacteria bacterium
GGCGATCTGATTCTGATCATTGCCCACGGCGGCGACTTCTCCCGTCTGACTTTTATGTGCCGCTAACACGGCGCCCAGCAATATTGGCACAAGCACCACGAAAACAAACACTAGTGTGACTAATTTTGCCAACCAAAGCAGATAGGCTTTCATCTCTCTATTTCCTCCATGGTCTTAGTACCCAAAATTTGAGCATAGCGCGCCCCTCAGAACTAGAAAAGGCACAATCTACCGCTACGCCTTCAATCGGCTGCTCCACCTCTTCCCACTCGCAACAGTGATGACAAAAGAATCTTGCCGTTTAGTGGTTTTAAAACGTACTGGTCTACACCATTTTCCTGCAGCTGTCGCTGTGGCAGCGGAGAGGTGGCTGTTACTATTAAATTCATGTCCTTCTGATTTGCATCTTCCCTGATAATCCGGGCCAACTCGCACCCGTATCCTCCATCGACACCGCAGTCAATCACAACTGTATCATAATCTTTTCGGATGACAGCCTCGACCGCCTCAACCGCCAGTGTGGCCTTATCTACCATGCCGCCCCAAGCCTCAATCAAACGAGCCACCGCCTCCCGAGATCCGGTATCCTGATCAACGAGGAGAAAGTGTCGCCCACGGAGTGGCTTTGTCCTAACATCTACACCTTCCTCCTCCTCACGGCTCTCATCTTCTTCCTGGCCCAGTTCAGATCGTGAAGCACTTTGGTACACGGGCAGCTTTACTTCGAATTCAGTGCCCACCCCCTCCAAACTTTGTAGTGAAATTTTGCCCCCTGCCAAATCCACTAGTGACTTGCAAACTGCCAGGCCCAGACCCACGCCGGATTGATAATCTTCTCCATCACCCTCGTACTTTGCATAGGGGTCAAATATATTGGGGATGCACGCGGCAGGGATGCCGACCCCGCTATCTCGAACTGAGATCCTGACGTAAGACGAGACGGAATCCAACCCGGCTACAACCTGCACGAATCCACCTTCAGGGGTAAATTTAATGGCATTGTGCACCAAATTAAAAATGACCTGGCGGAAATGCTTAGGATCAACAAAAGCGTAAATCCTACTTATATCCGAACGGAACTTAAGAGATACCCGTTTTCTAATCGCAAATGACTCAAGCAGCCCTAAAATTGATTTGACGGCCGGTTCTACCTCCACACCTTCAGGCACGGGGTTGATGCGTCCGGCCTCTGCGCGACTGATATCCAAAAAGTCACTGACCAACCTTAACAGGTTATCTCCATACTCTTTTATGAATACCAATGATTTCTGGTGTTCCTCTCCGATCTGCTCGCCAATTAAGAGTTCCAGCGTCTCAGCGGAACATAGTATGGCTGTTAAAGGATTCTTAATCTCATGCGCGACCTCGTGGGCTAGATGCCCCCGTAGTTTAAGTAGTCTCTCCGCATCCAGGATGCGTTGATGGAGGTCTCTTACGCGCTGCTGGTAAAAACGCCGATCCAAAAATGCTCGTAGCGCCGCAAGCACGGCCACCACCAGCGCTAAGATAGATAAAACAGCGTAATTCACACACACCTGAGAAGATATAGAAGCACGATCCTTACACTGGAGACATCGGATGTTTGGTCTCCTAACTAAAGCCCGGAATCAGGGCCTTGTCACAAACGTGGTTTGAAACCACACTAGGCAGCAAAAAAACTTGTAGAATCTTATCTATTTGGGTTGCGCTTTAAGGTCCGGCCGGTTAAAAATTTGCAGTGTGTGTAGGGGAGGTTTCAGACCATAACGGCCACACCACCTTCCTTTTGTCTATTCGTCTATAAAATCTGGTCCTTCAGGAGATATTGTAATGAAGATTGCTTCTATATCGAGCGTTGCCCTCTTGTTAACCTTGTCGTTTGCTGCCGCGCAGCCGTGTTTGGCCGCAGATATAACCATCCAAAATTGCGACGGCAGCCAGGCCTTAGCAGCACAGACTCTGCAGGGTGATCAAACTGCTTCTGTTACTTTTGAGGTAGTAGTTTCGCGCAGCGGTTCCCTTGATTCGGAGCTGGTGCTCAGTAACTCTTCCACGGGTGAGAAGGAAATGCGCCTGATAAGCGCAGAGGAAGTATCTTTTGACGAAATTGCGCAGGGTACATGGCGAGCCTGTCTCTCCGATGAATCGATTTCCATTGAAAATGTGAGCATCGCAGCATCAACCGACTCTGCTTCCCTGCTAACTGCCGGGCTGGCCGGAACAGGCGCTGCTGCAACGGGTATTGTCCTCGCCTCTAGTGGAGGCTCAGGCGGAGGGCACGAGACGATGGCAGCTTCAGATGCGTCGCTCTCTCAGGGGACTCAAAGTCCGACTTCCAGTCAAGCGCCGACGCTGAATGCAACCTCCGCTTCTGCGCCAGCGGCCAAGCCATTAATCCCTGAGCATCCGTGCCTAGGAGCAAAGAAATCTCCGCAAGATCGCTGCTTCACATACGAAAGACCCGCTCCTGTTTCTCCGTTCTTTTAATTTTCCCTCTCTCCCTATTTGCATAAAATGTAAATAGGGGGAGTGTGTGCCATAACCTTCCGTACGAGGGGGATCCTCCCCCCATGTAAATAAATAGGGGGAAAAGGGTAGAAGAACTTACTTCGCATCCGTCCACATGAACGGGGATTTATCAAGGGAAAAAAATGGCCCCCTAAAGGGACCATTCTACACGTGAACGGTTACCTTACTTCTTTTTAAACTTCGACTTAAGAATTTTTAGCCAACGGGAGATCGCTACCCGCCCTCGCTTAAGACCCGTTACTTTCCTGTCCTGGCCGCACCGGATCCTACGAGCAAAAACGTTGGAATCAATAACCTCACCACCACATTTGGTACGTACAAGCATATGTACCACTGGATAGGTGCCACCTGCTTTTTCAACCCGAGGGAGATTTCTGCGCCTAAAGGAGTTCTCCTTTTTAAGCTCTTTACGCCTGGCAATCTCGACCACATCTCCAATCACCCCGCCAGCCTCGGAACGCGCCAGCAACCTCGCAACACACTTCTTTTTGGGAAGCCGGTCGTAATTTAGCTTAGCGCTAAATCTACCCTTCGGCGTCGTCTTAAAAGTTAAAGTCGCAGTAGGCTGCGCAACCTGTGCGTTTGCCAAACTTATGCTCCAAAGAACTGAAGAAGCCACTCCTCCCAATAAACCAATCTTTTTCATACGCCAAAGCCCTCTAAAAACTATGTACTACATTCTAAATGCAAGCCGATTAGAAACAAAACTACCTCAAATGACAAGCCCTTTCAGACAAATTGCAGATCAAAAAATAACTGCACAACGACGTTTGCCTCTACGAAACTCCGGTATTCTTCCGTTTTAGACGATTTTGCAACCATCCAGGGAAAGCCTCATGCTCCTTTTCATCGCCTTCATTTCGGTAATAAGCGTAATAGTAGCGCGAATAGTAGGAATAATCGTTTCTCGTAACGTCAATATCGTTTAGCACGGCTCCCAAGATACGAGCACCAACATCCAGAAGCCTGGACTTAGCATCAATCACAACTTGCCTGGGGGTAGCGCCACCCTTAACTACCATCACCACGCCGTCCACATAGCGGGAAAGAATCACCGAATCAGTGACCGGCAGCACCGGAGGCGAGTCAATTAAGACATAATCGTACTCGGCACTCAGCGTGTCCATAAGCCTAACCATCTCAAGGGAGCCTAAGAGTTCGGCCGGATTTGGCGGAATCCTGCCGCTTGGCACCACGGTAATACGCTTGACGGCGTCACGCACAGCTACCTGATCAAATGTCGCCTGCCCGGTGATGACCTCCACCAGACCTGTGCTCTCGCGTGGAATATTAAAATACCGCCAGATACTAGGGCGCCTTAAATCACCGTCAATTAACACCACTCGACCTCCTGCGCTTGCCAAACTCGCCGCCAAGTTTGCGCACAGCGTAGTTTTACCTTCAGAAGACTGAGCAGAGGTAACGAGAATCGTGCGGGGAGGTTCTCCCGCCTGTGAAAGCAAAATGCCCGTGCGAATGGTGCGATAGGCCTCGGATATCATAGCCCGTGGATTCTTGAAAAACACAATCTGCTCAAAAGGAAGATTTTCGGATTTGATCAGATCTCGGCTCCTCCCAACGCTGCCCTCTCCTGTCGTCAAAGCGGACTCCCGGGAAGGAGCCTCGGAAGCCTCCGCCCCACTGCCGTTGATGTTTCTTTGTTCGGCTGCTATGTGATAGTCCACTACGTTATCGATTGCATAAGATGGCACCACACCCAAACTGGGAAGCTTAATCACTTCAACAATCTGATCCGGAGTGTGTACGGTGTTATCCATGTGGTTCAACAAGAACGCAAACATAACTCCCGCGCTTAACCCCAAAATCCCGCAAACCAGCACAATCAAACGCTTGCGTGGAAAACTAGGGTAAAGCGGCGCCGCCGCAAAATCCACAATTGAAACATTAGAAGCATTGCTTTCAACCGCCACCCCGGTTTCTCGTATCTGACGCAACACATTTTGCAACAGCTCTCTGGCGCTTTCTGCTTCCCGGTTCAGAACGTTGTAGTTAACCTGTTTCTTCGATAGCTCAAAGGCGCGACTCTTCTGCTGCTCCAACTGTTCGGCGACGTTTTTTTCCTCCTCTGCCGCCGCCATGGCCTTGGCCTTCAGACCCATCACAATCTGAGCGTGATGCGATTTCATGGATTTTTTAAGACCATCCAGCTGGGATCGCAGCTGCTTCATGCGCGGATAAGAAGGTGTGAACTTAGCAGAAAGTTGGCTATACTCGGCTTCCAGCGTGGCGTATTGAGACCGCATGCTCTGTAACGTATGATCATCAAAGGCCGCGTTCCCGTTCTCGAGCGCAGCCGCGGCTTCACGATAAAGATTTTCCGCGGTAATGCGCTTACTGGTCGCAGCTGTATGACGCTCATTCAGCTGCGACATCGATTGCACAACGATATTCTCGTCCTTGTTTAGCGCGACTATGGAATTTTCCTCTGCATAATCCGCCATCTCACGCTCAAGATCGGAGAGCTTAGTACGCAGATCGTTGGCTTGCTGCTGCAAGAAAACAAGTCCCTGAGATTGCCTCTGAACCCGCACATCTCTAACCCAATTGATGTACTCTTGAGCGTGTTTATTAGCCATATCTGCAGCGAAACGTGGATCTTGATCGATGGCTTCGATTACGACCAAAGAAGTGCGCCTCAAAGGCTTCACCGAAATGCGCTCAAGGTAATCTTTAATCTGTGTGATAGAGTTTTTATATCCCGCCGATGCAGCAACATCTTCATGCTCTTCTTTGGATTTACCAAAGAGAAAAGAAAACCACCCTTTGGAACTTTGACGCAGTAACCCTTGACGGATCTTTTCATCCGACAAGACGCGGTCTGCCACCGAAAGGCTTTTGATCTCCTGGATCTGTGTCTCCAAATAAGCGCCTTCCTGGCTCTTCTGCTGCAGCATTTGTTCGATATTCGTAGCCAACAAAACCGGCTCATAGCTACTGATCCGAACCGTACTGGAAGCGGTGTAACGCGGCGTAACCGTAAACACATAGATCAGCGCCAGCAAAAGAGCCGCAAGAGTGCAGCAGACGATAAGAGTGCGATACTTGGAAACGACCTTGTAGTACTGGCGCAGCTGCTCCCCGGAGAAACCGGCCTCACCCTCGTATAGCTCTTCAATTCTATTCGGCAAATAGGTAGGAACTGGCCTCACCTCCGCCGTGGGCAACCGCCCGTCACTCTGCTGACTCATAAGCTACAACCTGACCAACGAAAGGAAAAATGCTAGGGAAAATATAGGGGGGAACTAGGGATTTAGCAAGGTAAGGTTGTGGTTTAAGCTCTTATTTTGGAGGAGGCGCGACCGTAGGCCTTCGGTATCCGCTCGCACGGGCATTAAGTTGGGGGATTACAATGTGTTGCCGGTGCTATCTGAGGACCATAAGGCGAAATCTAGGTGTTCAGCGGGCTTCGCTGCTGTTTGTCTCCACCCGTTTAGCCTGCTAGAGTCACGTCCCACTATGAACACCTCCAGAGAGTGCTCTTTGCTTTTTTGCGCCCAAAGCGATGCCGACAACCTATGTTACTACCTCGTTGAAAGCACCGTTTTCCTGGAGCAACCCGACATTTGTCTGCTTTCAGAGATCCTCCAAGCAGAGCATCGCCCCGAACCACGTATCCAAGCCGCTGTGATCGGTCCTCGCAGGGAACTTGTATCTCCCTGGTCGACCAACGCCACGGATATTTTAAAGAACGTGGGATTAACGGGAATCTACCGGGTCGAACAGTTTCACCCTTACCTGGAGGGCCGCACTCCCTTCGACGCTATGGTGCAAGAAATCTATCCTGAGATCACTCCGGACATGTTGTCTACCGACCTTGAACCAGCCCCCCCGCAAGAGATCCTTGATTTAGAATCATACAACCGCGAAGCCGGATTGGCGCTTTCAGGAGAAGAGATTGAGTATCTGCAGAAAGCAGCGAAACACTTGGGGCGGCCGCTGAGCGACAGCGAGGTATTTGGCTTTGCCCAAGTGAATTCTGAACATTGTCGCCACAAGATCTTTAATGGAGAGTTTGTTTTAGATGGAGTGCCTCAGGAAAAATCTCTCTTTGCGCTGATTAAAGAAACATCATCACGATGTGGACATAATTTAGTTTCCGCGTACAAAGACAATGTCGCCTTCATTAAAGGCCCGCCGATGCTGCAGTTTGCCCCGGCTTCTGGACAATCTCCCAGCCTTTTTGAACTTCAACCCATTGAGTCTGTCATCGCGCTCAAAGCTGAAACCCATAATTACCCAACCAGCGTTGAGCCTTTCGCAGGGGCGGCAACTGGCTCCGGAGGAGAAATCAGAGACCGGATTGCAGGCGGCACTGGCTCCATCCCGCTGGCTGGCACTGCCGTATATATGACTGCTTATCCACGCCTGGCTTCAAATAACGGTTCCGCCTGGACAGAAGCGCTGCCGGCGCGGCCCTGGCAGTATCAAAGCCCGGAAGAGATCTTAATCAAAGCCTCAGATGGCGCCTCAGATTTTGGCAACAAGTTCGGGCAGCCCCTGATTGTCGGATCGGTGCTTACCTTTGAAGCCCAGACCCCACAGGCGCTCTATGCTTACGATAAATGCATTATGCTGGCAGGAGGGGTGGGGTTTGCCAACGCTTCACACGCCTTGAAACGAAGCCCAAAAGCAGGAGATTTAATTTTGATACTGGGCGGCGACAACTACCGCATCGGCATGGGAGGCGGCGCGGTCAGTTCAGTAAAAAGCGGGGAATACAGGCGAGAGATTGAACTAGACGCCGTGCAGCGCGCCAATGCCGAGATGCAAAAACGCGTGTTTAATGTTACGCGCGCCCTGGCTGAAGACTCCAAGAACCCGATCATCTTAATCCATGACCACGGAGCGGGCGGGCACATGAACTGCCTGACCGAACTGATGGAAGAAAGCGGAGGAATCGTACATATAAATCGCCTGCCGCTTGGAGATAAAACTCTCTCTGTGCGGGAGATTCTCTGCAACGAATCCCAAGAACGTATGGGGCTGGTAGTGGCGCGTGAGGACCTTGAAAGAGTTCAAGCGCTCTGCGTGCGTGAAAAAGCCCCGTGCTATCTGGTCGGTGAGATTAATAACTCCATGAAGATTGTGTTTACCGATCCAGAGCGTCGCCCAGCGGTGGACCTACCGATCAAAATCCTGCTTGGCAACTCGCCACGTACGGTGCTCAAAGACCAGTCTCTTCAAGATCAAAATTTAGTGGATTGCCACCGGGCACCGCTATTCGCACCGCGCAATGCCGCAGAGGTGTTAGCTGCGCTTAGCTCCGTACTCTCGCTGGAGGCTGTAGCCTGCAAAGATTGGCTCACCAACAAAGTTGATCGCAGCGTCAGTGGTAAGGTCGTGCAGCAGCAGTGCGTAGGGCCGCTGCAGCTACCCCTTGCGAATCTCGGAGTCGTGGCCTTAGATTACAGCTCCGAGGTTGGGGTGGCCACTGCCATCGGACATGCGCCTGCCGCCGCTCTGCTGGATGAAACGGCAGGCTCGCTGCTAAGCTTGGCGGAAGCATTGACCAATATAATTTGGGCGCCGCTTAAGAACGGGCTTGAAACAGTCTCGCTCAGCGCTAATTGGATGTGGCCATGCAAACGCCCGGGTGAAGACGTCAGGCTCTACCGCGCTGTGCAAGCGCTCTCAGAGAGCGCCATCGCACTTGGCATCCCGGTACCAACCGGAAAGGACTCCCTCTCAATGACAACGCAGTACGCTGACGGTTTAGAGGTGCGATCACCAGGAACAGTGATTATCTCGGCCGTAGCGGAAGTCTCTGACATTTACCATTGCGTCACACCCGATCTTAAACCTACTTTCGATTCAGTTCTGATTTACGTAAACCTTAGCAGCCAAAGCGACAACTTCCTCGGAGGCAGCGCACTGGCGCAGACTTTGTCCACCTTAGGCGACCGCCCACCAACAGTTGAGGATTTGCCCCGCTTCAAGTCAGGGCTTAACTTAATCCAAACTTTGATAGCTGAAGGTAAAATTTTGGCAGGACACGATGTGTCCGGTGGCGGTGTCATCACCAGCCTTTGCGAGATGGCTTTTTCAGGAGATCTTGGGATCAATCTGGATCTGCAAGGTGCTGCCCCTGCAGAGCTTGGAGCTTGGCTTTTCTGCGAGAAACCAGGCGTTATTTTGCAAGTTACAAGTGAACAAAGCCTCGATATTCAGCACCGCTTTGGAGAGCTTAAGATTGAAACGTTCGAGCTTGGCCAACCACTTCCGGAGAAGCGGGTGCGTTTACAAGCGGGGGAGTTTAGCTTCGACGAAGATCTTTCAACGTTACGCCGTAAGTGGTTTGGCACATCAACTCAGCTTGACGCGTTACAGACCGCTGCCCCTTTAGCCACGCACCGTTTTGAGAACTTCGATCAGCATCCGCTGCGCTATTCATTTCCAGCAGGCTTTTCAGGGGTTGCCGCCGACTATGGAGTCTGTCTTACCCGCGCCGATAAAAGCCGCATACGCGCCGCCATTATCAGAGAACAGGGGATCAACGGAGACCGAGAAATGGCTTTCTCTCTTTTTGCGGCCGGATTTGATGTCTTGGATTTAACCATGACCGACCTGATCAGCGGCCGAGAAGATCTTAGGCAGTTAAGTTTTATTGTTTTTCCTGGCGGATTTTCCTATAGCGATGTTCTAGGAGCCGGTCGCGGCTGGGCGGCGGCGTTTGTTCACAACCCCGGCCCGCGGCGGGCTTTGGAGGATTTTTTCGCGCGCGCTGATACGCTTTCCTTAGGGGTGTGTAACGGCTGCCAGACCATGGCTGCGCTGGAACCGCATTTCAACATGCTCTATCCCGATCATACCGAAAAAGTGAGCCTGAAACGAAACAGCTCCAATAAATTCGAGAGCATTTTTCTAAATGTAGAGGTCGGCTCGACCCAAAGCGTGCTGCTTCAACCATTACAAGGTAGCCGCCTGGGCGTCTGGGTGGCGCATGGCGAAGGGTGCTTCTCTTTCCCCAGAGCAGAAGCCGACTATGATATTCCCATCAAGTACTGTGCCAGCTCCTATCCCGCAAACCCTAGTGGCTCTCAATTTAACGCGGCGGCGCTGTGCTCGGCGGACGGACGACACCTCCTGATGATGCCGCATCTAGAACGATCTATTTTACCCTTTCAGTGGGGCTACTATCCTGAAAACCGGGAGAAACACGAAGTAACCCCATGGATTTTAGCCTTCACCAGCGCTCGCAAATGGATTCAGGAACATGGCAGATAATCAAACCCACAGCACTGCCACGGTGGCGCTAGCGCAAACCGGACGGGCCCACTTCGAAATGCGTCCCAGCGGCGTGGCCATAGTTTATTTAGGAACCCAGCAAGAAAAAATAGTAACTCTTTCGATGGAAAGGATGGATTCCTTAAACGAGATCCTTTCCCAATTAGAGACTCGTCCGCCTGCCGGATTGGTCTTTATGGCATCCGCTCCGGATATGTTCTCGGTTGGAGCCGATATAAGGGCGATGCAAAAGCTAAAGACGGCTAGCGAAGCTGAGCAGTGCACCCGTACTATTCAAGCGCTATTTAATCGCATCGCCGCCCTACCCTTTTGCACAGTGGCGGCCATCAGCGGACCGTGCCTTGGAGGTGCCTGCGAATTGGCGCTATGCTGCCGCTTCCGGATCATTTCAGATCTACCCGCAAGCCAGATTGGACTGCCTGAGATCAAGATTGGAATTATTCCAGCCCTCGGCGGAACCCAACGCCTAGTTAGACTGGTAGGAATCCAAGCCGCGCTTGAGATGATACT
This sequence comes from Deltaproteobacteria bacterium, assembly GCA_012514925.1. Taxonomy (GTDB): domain Bacteria; phylum Bdellovibrionota_C; class UBA2361; order UBA2361; family JAAYZI01; genus JAAYZI01. The sequence continues at coordinate 10,285 of JAAYZI010000293.1, forward strand.
GCGTAGTAAGATGCTTGGACCTGTACAGGCCAAGGCTCTAGGCTTGGTAGATGACGTCTTACCGTACGATATGTTGCTGCTCCAAGCCGAGAAAATCGCGCTCAGAAGCGGAGCTACCTCAAAAAGACGGATGGGGATGGTTACCTACCTACCGCCCCTGCGTCGACTGGTAATAAATCACGCCAAACGGCAACTGAGCGCCAAAGTCGGCGATTTTTACCCGGCCCCACAAGCCGCGCTTGAGTGCATGGCTTTAGGGCTGGAGCGTGGCTTGGAGGCGGGTCTGGACCTTGAAGCTCGCAACCTTGGGAAACTTCTGGTTTCTCCCGTCGCCCGAAATTTAATGCGTCTTTTCTTTATAGCTAATGCTTCAAAAGCCCTCGGTAAAAGCGCATTGCCGAAACTTGAGCGCGTACAGGTGCTGGTGGCAGGCGCAGGCAAAGTAGGTGCCACAATCGCCACCACGCTGGCAAAAGCCGGCTGCGGGGTAACCTTGAAGGACCAAAGTGAACAGGCTTTACGACAGGCACTAGGCCGTATCCGGACAAACGTTTCGGCGCTACCCTATCTTAGCAGCGCGGAGCGTAGCTTCATATTAAACCGCATCGAGACTACCACCCGTGAAAGTGTCGGCTTAAGTCAATCGGCATTTTTAATAGATGCCTTACCGGAAGAGCTTGAGCTGAAACAAAGAGTTTTAGACGAGCTTAGCAAAATGCTCTACGCGGAAGCTCTGGTGGCGGTAACCGGACCGTCTTTTACCGTTGCCAAAGTGGCGGCTGGGCTTGAGCATCCAGACCGGGTAGTCGGCATGAGCTTTTTCACCCCCCTCAAAAGGGGCGAAGCGGTTGAAATCGTGCGCGCCTCTAAAACATCGGACCGCACCCTTATTCTGGCAGCGGCGCTGGCCGTCAAGGCCGGTTGTTACCCGATCATAGTGAATGACGCTCCGGGGTTTTTGCTGATGCGCTGTTTAGCGCCCTACCTGCTTGAGGGCCTGGCGCTGCTTAAACAAGGGTACGCGCCCCTTGAAATCGATAGTTGCGCGCGCGCCTTCGGCATGGATAGCGGGCCGTTCGAAATTATGGACCGTATCGGCCTGGAACTGACCAGTAAGATTTTTTCAGCTTTGACCGCGGCCTACGGAGAACGCATGCGTCCCTGCCTGGAATTAAGCCGCCTGATGGATCAAGACTGTCTTGGAAAAAGCACCAGACAAGGTTTTTACGAGTACCGCGGGGAGCGGCCTAGGCTCAACTCTCGTGTTCAAAAAATTTTAGGTCTGCCTGGCACGGCCGCACTGACTCCACTTCCCCAAGATTCGGATCTACGCCTACTGCTGCCGATTATCGGCGAAGCGCTGCGCTGTCTGGATGAGGGCATCGCCGGCCGTCCCGGAAATGAAGCGGCCGAACAGATCGACCTTGGTTCAATTATCGGCATTGGCTTTCCAGCCTTTCGAGGCGGGGTGCTTTGGTACGCTCAAGGTATGGGCCTTAAGAATCTCCTTAGAGAGTTCGACAAACGTGAAAAAAGCTTGGGAAAGAGATTCTCAGCACCAGACGGACTTACGCGCCGCATTAACGGCAAACAGAGCTTTTACAGTTGACTCGGTTATTTCTCAGGCCACTTTCTTTGCGTCAAAATGCCACTTGCGCTGCAATCTCTCAAGCGCGCCTCCATAAGCCTGCTCCACCTGGTCGATTACCTGAGCCAGGGTAAACTGAGCATCTTCGCCGGATAGAGTAGCCGGATTTGGAAGCTGGGCTAAGATACTAAAAGCAATTTCTTTCTCGTGGATTAAATACTTCGCAGATTTGGAGATACGTGACGCGAGATCCAGCACCTTAAAGGGATAGCCATGCTCAATCGCCGCACGAAAGCTCGGCGCCAGCTCACGGATGACGGCATGTACCAGACCTGAAAAGATCTCTCCGGGGTATTTCTCAATGCCATAGCACCATCCCGACATTTCGATCTCGAACACTTCGCCGAATCTATCCCTTACCTGACTGCTCATACTATCTTGTTCCACGCCCCAGTTCATACAACCTTTTTATTTAGACTACTTTTTATTTCGACAACCTTGTCCCAACGAATCCCCTACCCAAATTTTTTAGGCTCTAAGCTAAGCCGCACTCGCATATTGCGGTTCAAACAAATACCCAAGGTGTTCATAAGCACGAGGCTCAAGCCCCGCCTCTTGCATGTCGGCTAGAATCTTTTCGTTGGCCAGCTGCCGCACTGGATGCTCCTTCCCAAGGAGCATGGAAATGGAGCCTACTCCATTCTGCCAACTCCAGCCGATATCAGCGTCATTTTTAAAACGCTCATGCAACGTCTCTCCTATCTTATCAAAAGCCTCCTTTCTGATGCCATCTAAACGGATCTGCATGAGTCCCAGCCCAATACCAAGCTCAGCATCGAGCTGCGAAGGCAATCCACGCACAAAAGCCAAGACGGATTCTTCTGCCGTTGCCGGTTCTGCAGCCAATGCCGGTCCGTTCACCTCTGACAAGCCCGTGTCAATTTGAACCGGCTCGATCTTAGCCAATGCTACCGGCTCTCTCGCTCTCCCCAGATTTCCTTCTCTTTGCTTGGTCATGACATCCTCTTTGATAACATCGGCGCGGCTACACGCCTAAAATAACGAACCTCTCTACCACTGTTATGGCGTCTAGCGACTTCAGTGTTGCACAAAATCACGCCCAAACGATTCTCAGAGTCATGTCCACATTTCCTGACATCCTGCTTCTAAATTATAAGTAGATTAAGCGATTTAAAGAACTTTATTCCACGTAGGGTATACAGGACCAAAAGTCAGCGCCTTTCCTTCAAAGTAAAGTTCTGTTATTTACTCCTTGATTTAACTGTATAAGTCAGGATTTGATTACACAGACGGCGTCAAGTCTGTGCTTTCACAAGTTAACCCATGCACAGAACCATCATCGACACTCTCTCCGCCCTGATTCCCCTGGACCCGGAGGTTATTGCACCCCTGCTTGTACGTCCTAAAGACATAAAACAAGGCGACTTTGCCCTGCCCTGTTTTGTATTAGCCAAAACTTGGAAACTTTCTCCGGCCGAGTGCGCCAAGAAGCTTGTGGCTGAACTCAAACCCCCTCCAAGCATTTCGCGCGTTGAGTCCGTCGGCCCCTATCTTAATTTTTTCATTGACCGCAGCACCTATGCCAAAGATGTGCTTACGAAAATTTTAACTGCCAAACTTAATATCGGCAAAGGCCAGGATAAAAACGAGACAATCGTTCTTGACTACTCGGCCCCGAACATCGCCAAACCCTTCCACGTTGGACATCTCCGCACTACTTTAATCGGCAATGCCCTGCACCGCATCTACCGGCATCTGGGTTACACCACTGTGGCAATAAATCATCTTGGGGACTGGGGAACTCAGTTCGGTTTTGTCTATGCCGGTTGCAATCTCTGGGGTCGCCCCCAAAACGCCACTGTGGATGAGTTAGTGACACTCTACCAGCGCGCCAACAAACTTCGCAAAGCGCAGGACCAAAATGAGGTGCCCGCAGAGGACACCGGGAAACCCAACGTTAACGAAATAGCTAGAGATTATTTTCGCCGCCTTGAGGCCGGGGAACCCCAGGCCCGCGAGTTTTGGCAGTGGTGTTTGGACATCTCGCTAGACTACTTCAAGACCATGTATGACCGCATGGGTATCAATTTCGATTACTATCAGGGCGAATCGTTTTACGAGGACAAGCTTGCCGGAGTTCAAGAGTTGGTGCGTAAAAGCGGCATCCTTGAAGAGTCACGTGGAGCCTTGGGAGTTGATCTTGGAAAACCCCTCGGATTTGCACGGATGATCTCGGAAGACGGGCGCTCGCTCTACATTATGCGCGATATCGCAGCCGCAGAGTACCGCTTCCACACTTTTAAACCCTGTAAAATCCTGTATGTCGTGGGCGCGCCGCAGACCCTGCATTTTCAGCAGTTGGTTGCAATTTTAGCCAAGATGAACCACCCCGCCGCCGAATTGATTGTGCATATCCCATTCGGAACGGTGCTGGGAGTCAGCACCCGAAATGCTACTGAAAAAGGGCAACTGCTTCTTAAAGATTTACTGGATGATGCTCATGCACGCGCTCTGAAGGCCTATCACCACGAAGTCAGCAAACGGCCACAAGATCTTGATGATCAGGCTGTGGCTGAAGCCGTAGGCTTAGGAGCAATTCTGTTTAGCTATTTAAGCCGTAGCAATATCAAAGATTTCAAGTTTGACTGGGATGAGGCCCTAAACTTCCAAGGTGATACTGGTCCATATCTGCAATATGCCTTGGCGCGCTTACACAGCATCGCCGCTAAAGCAGCTGAGCAGCACATCTGCTATGAAAGTGGCTTTGATACCAACTGGCTGACCGAAGAAGAATATTGGGATATAATTTCACAGATCTCCCGCTTTCAAGAAGTTTTAGAAAAAACCGCGGCAGAGTATGAACCCTACTTGCTCGCCAATTATCTTTTGGATTTGGCCAGAGCCTTTTCGGGACTATACAAAAAAGCGCGCGTGATGGGAGAAGACAACGCTGCTGCGGCGGTTGCGCGCCTGGCGCTCTTTGACGCGCTTAAGTACGTACTGCACACAGGTCTAGAATTGCTGGGGATCCCCCCCTTGGAGAGGATGTAAGCATGAAGATACTCAAGTTCGGCGGCACTTCGCTGGGATCGGTCGATCATATCCATCGTGTCATAAAGATTATTTTAGAAGCCAAACAACAACACACCCAGATGGCGGTATGTGTTTCCGCCTTTGCGGGCGTAACAGACCAGCTGATTGACCTTTCCCGCCAGGCGGCCGACGGCGACGAGAGCTACAAAGAGGCGCTCAAAGCCATGCAGACCCGGCACCTCGAAACCTTGCGCAGCTTGGTACCGGCAGCCGAGCAAAGCCCACTGCTGGTCAAACTTAAGGTCTGGTTCAATAATCTTGAAGACGTGCTGCACGGGGTATTTTTGGTAGGGGAGTGTTCTTTGCGCTGCCTGGACTACGTTATGAGCTTCGGAGAATTGTTTTCAGCATGCATCTTAAGCGAAGCGCTGCGGGCAGCCGGTTTGGAAGCCGAGTTTTTGGATGCAAGAGAGGTACTCGTAAGTGACCAGCACTTCGGCACGGGGCATGTAGATTTCTAACGCACCAATCATAACATCGTAACCTACTGCGCCGAAAGGCAGGCACTACAAATAATCACAGGCTTTATTGCGACCACCACTGGGGGCGAAACGATCACCTTGGGGCGAGGCGGCTCTGATTACAGCGCCTCAATTTTTGGAGCGGCCCTCAACGCTGATGAAATTGAGATTTGGACGGATGTAGACGGCGTGATGAGCGCTGACCCCCGCAAGGTGAAGAAAGCTTTTCCCCAGGCGCGTCTCACTTACGAAGAGGCTATGGAACTTTCCCACTTCGGTGCCAAGGTTATATTCCCTCCCACCATGCAGCCGGCGCTGGAGAAACGCATCCCTATCCGCATCCGCAACACTGTTAACCCTGGCTTTGAAGGTACTTTGATTCACTGCGCACCCGACTCTGGAAGCTCCCCCGCCCGCAGCCGTCCCACTGTCGCGACCGGCATATCTTCGATTGAAAAAATATCGCTGGTGCGGGTCGAAGGCAGCGGAATGGTGGGCGTAGCTGGAATTGCGATGCGGCTGTTTGGCGCAATCGCCCAAGCACAAATTAACATCATCTTGATAACCCAAGCCTCTTCCGAGCATACAATCTGTCTAGCAGTACGTCCGGAAGACGCGCCAACAGTAAAGAGCTTAGTTGAAGATGAATTTGCTTTGGAGATTCAGGCTAAGCTCATCAACGATGCCCTGGTAGAGGACGGCTTCTCCATTGTATCGGTGGTGGGAGAGAACATGCGTTCAAGCCCTGGCACGGCTGGCAGGGTTTTTAGCGCTCTTGGGAAAAACGGCGTGAATGTGGCGGCGATTGCCCAGGGGTCTTCGGAACTGAACATCTCAGCGGTGGTGCCTCAAGGTGACGAGGTCAAAGCTCTAAACGCCCTGCATGAAGAATTCTTCTTCCCCGATAACAAACTCATAAACATGTTTTTAGTCGGCACTGGCTTAATCGGCGGGGCCCTGATCAAGCAGCTGCAAGCTCATTATAAAAAACTAAAAGAGTGCTACGCACATGAAGTGCGACTAATTGGGGTTGCAAACAGCCGCCGCATGCTGGTAAGCGAGGAAGGCTTACCGCCGGAGGATTGCCTGGCTCTGCTTGAACAAAGCGGGGAGCCGTGCAACATTGACTCCCTACTCAAACAGTTCAGAGCGCTGAATTTACCCAACAGCATTTTAGTAGATTGCACTGCTAGTGAAGACCTAGCAAAGCGCTACGAGGAAATTCTAAAATCTAGTATTTCGATCGTAACTCCCAATAAGAAAGCCCAATCCGGAGCGCTTGATTATTACACCCGCATCAAACGAGCAGCCTCCCACCGCGGGGCGGTGCTGCTCTTTGAAACCAGTGTGGGCGCCGGCCTGCCGGTGCTTAGCACCCTAAACGATTTGATTAAAAGCGGTGATGAGATTGTCAGAATTGAGGCGGTGCTCTCTGGTACCCTAAGCTTTATTTTCAACAGCTTTGGCCCTGAACAAAGCTTCAGTGGAGTGGTGCAAAACGCCCGTGCGGCCGGGTACACCGAACCTGACCCACGCGACGACCTCAACGGCTTGGATGTCGCCCGCAAAATTCTTATCTTGGCCCGTGAGTCCGGCTTTAAACTGGAGCTTTCAGATGTTGAAGTGGAGAATTTAGTGCCTGAGCCATGCCGCCTGGCGCCAAGCGCCGATGAATTTCTCACTAAGCTTAAGGATTTTGACGGACATTTTGATGAACTCCGCCGCCGCGCTGAAGAACAAAACGCCAAGCTCTGCTACATCGCATCCTTGGAGCACGGGCGTGCCCGGGTGGCGCTGCAAAGCATCACTGCCGATCATCCATTTTTCGGACTTTCCGGAAGCGACAACATAATCTCCTTTACAACCAAGCGCTACCACACGCGCCCCCTGGTGGTGCGCGGTCCCGGCGCCGGCGCCGAAGTCACCGCCGCCGGAGTATTTGCGGACCTTATCCGAATCGCAGGATAAATCTTATCAGTACCATTTATACCCCCCCCCGGATACATTACATATACGCGTTTTGCGGTATATGTAGTGTTTTTAAGGAGTTATAAATGGTACCGATAAGATTTATCCTGCTTCCTTGATCTGCCGATACTACATGCAGGTTTCAGACTAACAGCTGGAGAGAGGATTTGTTTATCTACGAGCCTCCCCAAAGGGACAGGAAAATCAAGAGCGTACCGGGGGTGTTACCTAACCGTCAGAAAGAAGAGA